>NZ_JBZXVU010000005.1:0-76330 GCF_058892565.1 Hirschia sp.
TATTTTAAGTAATTTTCAGAAGCTCTAAAGAACCAAGAAAATCACTAAAAACTGAGCCAATTTTATTACCCTAAAAGAGCAAAGAACTAACCCTGTGATCGGCGAAGAGACGCGGCTTATAATAACCACACCCCACCCCGTCAACCAATTATTTTAAGTTATTTTAAACGATCCAGAAGATCACTCAAAATCACCTAAACAAACCTAGAAAAACGTTCCGAAAAACAGATCATCCAAGTCTATAGTCAGCGAAGAGCGGTGACGTATATGTATGTAGACAGTGTGCGTCAACATAAAAAATGCCGAATCTGTAAATTAAAAATCGACACCTCACAAAGCCTAAGCTCCCCTTCCCCACGCCATCACATCATAACAGTGTCCCAAGCATTACGCGCAAACATAACCGCACAACACAATGGCCGCATTAAGCACTCAAAAATTCGCAGGAAAGCTATCTACCAATTTTGATTTCCGTTCGAAACCAGCTCTACGGATACACACGCAAAGCTTTGATACATTTGGTAGGCCCGGAGGGAATCGAACCCCCGACCAAACCGTTATGAGCGGTTTGCTCTAACCAACTGAGCTACAGGCCCCCAAAATGGAGAAAGCGCACATTACTCATTTTGCATCATTCGTGAAGACCCCAATTGTGCGAAATATCCATTTCTTTCAAAATTAAATCCAACTATTGATGGTCAATGCCCCTAAACCCCACAACACGCCATAAGACTGCCTCAATAGCGAGTCGTACTGTCATTAGATATTTTGCTTAAGTTAGGAGTCATAATGTTTATCCCCTTTCGTCACAAAAACGAATCAACGAAACAAACAAGTGTTTTAGCAACTCTTGCCCTATCAACAGCATGCATCACCCTACCGCTAAGCGCAGAAGCACAAATCATGCAAAACTCACCCCAATCCATGTCAGTCATTCAACAAGAAACAACCTTAAACCTGACAGGGGAAGGTAAGATTGAAGTCAGCCCAGATATTGCAACAATTTCATTAGGCGTAAACGTTGAAGCCGACACAGCTTCCCAAGCCATGAAACAACAATCTGCATTGATGAATAAAGTTTTTGAAGCCTTAGAAAAAGCAAAAATTGCAGACAAAGATATGCAGACTGGGAATATATCCTTAAGTCCGCGCTATGATTACAGCTCTAGCAAAAACGGCCCACCTAAGCTGACCGGCTATCAAGCAACTAACACATTAGGTATTACTGTCCGCAAACTCGACACACTCGGCTCAGTTCTAGATTCTGTCGTTTCAGCAGGCGGAAACACAATCAACTCAATATCATTTGGATTGGAGGATTCGAGCGAAGCATTAAATTTAGCTCGCAAAGCTGCCATAGCCGATGCTTTGGCAAAAGCCGAACTTTATGCAGAAGCAGCAGGATACTCTGTGTCCAGAATCATAACGATGAATGAGTCTGGTAATTTCTCGCCATCCCCGCAACCCGTTATGATGGCGCGCATGAAAGCCTCTGAATCAGCCAGCACACCAATAGCTGCTGGAGAAGTTTCCTATTCATCGACGATGAATGTTCAATTTGAGCTCGTTCGCAAATAGGCTAGATTTTACTTAGAAACAAAAAAGCCACTACATCTGATGTAGTGGCTTTTTTCTGCCCATCTATTTACGCAAAATAGTCGATCCAGACAATTCCATACTCCCCGCACCTTTTACTAAGTCAGGGTCATCTAGAAAATCATCTAAATCTGTGAATTCAAGTGCTTCATCCGATTTCGACCAATCAGAAGCACGTCGACGAGGAACAATCGGACTATTTTCCACATTCTCGGACGCCAAATTAGCGACATGTCTTTCTACGTCACCCCGAACATTTGGCGCTACCGGTTCATTCTCCTTAATATAATCAGAACTCTCTAGTTTGGAGCTGAACTTAGGAGGATCAACAACATTTTCCGACACAGGCGAAGTATGAGCCCCGAAATGACCGACACCTTTGCGCTTCATCCTTGTCACGCGATTACCACGCTCAAAGAAGAGCCCCCAATATTTATCAATTATATCGGCGCGATATTCTAAAGAACGTAAATCGCGGATCTCTCGCCCCTTCATCAAGCGAACACCCTCAATTTTAACGCGGCCTAGACTGTTCACCGTTTGCACAAAGCCATTATATGATCTTGGCGCGTGTCGGTTTGCTTCAAAATGAAGTTCTCCAACACCTTCTCGTCCCTCTTCAGAGGTATCGGCCAAAGAATTCCTGAACTTATAAGCCATGAATGGCCAACTAAAACTGGAAAACTCCATAATCACATTTGATTGGACTTCCAGATTTTCATCGACCGCATATCCAGAGAATCGGAATGACTTACCGGCAGGCTGTATTTCAATCACAGCCATTCGCGGCATACCATTGTGTTTTTCAGCCTGAATCCACGTGCCTTCCATATAGTGTTTTCCCAGCACCAACTTCCGAATAGGCGTATAACGAAAGAAAAATGGTAAAACCGCATCAGTCAGCGCCAACCACACAACGATAGTCACCAATAACGCAGCACCTGCCGCTAAAAATGGCGCGTAATCGGCCTCAAATCCAGCGACACTATATGCTGCAGTAGCCGGCCCAAAAACAAAACTAACAAGCGCCAATACAATTGCAGCTGAAACCGCATTCGACACCACTAAGAAACGACAATATGGATTCACCCAATGCCCCTTTTCAACAATACATCACCAAATAAATAGTCTTTATGTTGAAAGGACAAATATCATAAAGTCATGATTTTAAATATGATTTTATGATTAATGATCTATACTTGAGAATTAACAAAACTATTGAAACAAGAGTTTGTTTCCATTTGAATTAACAATCGATGTTTGGAAATTCACACTCGATTAGGTATATTTTACCTAGTTAAATGTGCTCAGGTCTTTGTCAGCACTTATTACTTAAAATAACTCGACCATACTAAAAACACCGCCAACACAATAATGGCGGCAGATATTTGCACAAACGGTCTTCCCCGCCTGTAAAATGGAGTTCTAGAAGGTTTCTTGAGATTTTTCACAACGCAACACCATTGCCCAAAGCATTACCGCCCGCAACATAGCTAACGGCAAATATTTAAGCGACGTGAGGAACTATATTATTATTGTCATCTAACATCACGACAGTCGGTGCATGTTGACGAGCTTTCTCTTCCTCAATCTGAGCAAACGTAGCAATGATAATACGGTCACCCAATTGAAAGTGACGCGCTGCTGCTCCATTCACACCAAATGTTTTTGAGCCACTTGGCGCTTCAATGGCGTATGTCGATAGGCGCGCACCATTGGTAATATTCCAAATATCAACGCGTTCGTTCACAAGAATACCAGAAGCTTCCAACAAATCCTTATCTATAGAGATAGAGCCTTCATAATGAAGGTCGCACTGAGTCACTGTTGCGCGGTGTAATTTCGCTCTCAACATGGTCAGAAACATATAAAACCCTTTCTCTTCAACGCTCGCTCAGACTTTTAAGCACCTCAACCAACATTATGGTTCAATTAAAATGCTTACTTTGAATGAAGATATGGTGCCCATATCAAAATATTCAAAGCCCAATTGATATTTCTAATGCTATTCATCTCGCAGATGCAGCAATTTTCGGTTTTCTATAGCATAACAAAGCTGAATGCATAGTGACCACAGCAAATTTCAGTGCAAATCACACACAAATACGGATCAATTTTACCCGAAATGGACGCCCAGCCCCAGGGTAACCTTAGGGCATTTATTGCTATCGTTTCTGACTATTACCCACAAACAAAAAAAGCGGCAGCCAATAAAATTGACTACCGCTCTTTATAAAATCTCTCGGCCCAACCCAACCAAGCACGTTAGGTGGAACCGTTTTAGATTTTTAGAATTCGAAGTTTACAGTCACACCAACGTTTTCGTCTGTGTCGCTTTTTTCAAACTGCCACTGAGAAATTGCTTCAACAGCTGAAGCATCAAATAGCTCAGGGCTTGTTGAATTAACAACTTCAATCGCGTCAACACTACCGTCTTTAAGAATGACGAAAGCAAGCTCAACGCTACCTTCGATTTCTTGTTTTTCAGCAAATGTTGGATATTTTGGAACAACTTTTTTCACAACTGTAACATCTGCAGCGGCAGGCATTACAACAGCTAATGAAGCTACTACGGCGAGGAATGCGGAGAACAAGTTAGTTTTTTTCATAATAAGACCCTTCAGAGTTTCAAAAGTGCTGCGGGTCTATTCAGGTTTGCTTGAGTATTTCGAGATACCCTTTTTAGCATACCAGCTGCCCGCTAACATGCATTAATGTATAGCATACCCACCGAGCATCCTGCAATTGCAAAGCTTCATTTTTCACGGAAACGTCATAAAAGCATAGAAACGACTACTAATTATGCATTTGAGCATAAAAAAGCAGCAGTTCTCATACACAAGAACTGCTGCAAATAGATAGAATCGGACTTTTCGTTAGTCTGAAACCATGACGCCTTCAAATTTGACACCAAAGAAATCATCTTTGACCCACATTGGACGCTCATCTTGATTCGCCAATGTCATCGCGATTTTTGCATTTATAGATGCAAACTTGTCTGCAACGTTAAATAAAAGCCCATTATCCACTTCATCAGAAGGCTTGTGGTAGTTATTGGCAAAATGATTGCTCCAAGCTTCTTCGCCACCATTTTCAAAACCAGTCGCCAAGAAAACAGACGGCACACCAATTTCTACGAAACGATAATGATCAGACCGCGTAAACAATCCTTGCGCCGGAAAAGGGTCTTCGCCCAGAGTAACGCCAAATTCAGAGATAGCATCCTCAATCGCTGACTTCATTGTGGATCGCTCACCACCAAAGGCCACGACATCAGTGAAATCATATGTAAGCACTGGCATATCCAGATTTACATTGCCCACAATGTTTGCGCGTTCAATTGTTGGATTCATTGTAAAGTATTGAGCGCCCAACAGCCCCTTTTCTTCACCTGTCACTACCGCAAACATCACGCTACGCCGCGGTGCGTCTCCAGATTTGATAATGCGCGCCGCTTCCAAAAGCGTGGATACACCCGCCGCATTATCCAATGCACCATTATTGATGACATCTTCTTCCATAGACTTTTGCGTAATCCCGATGTGATCAACATGCGCAGACAAAACGATCACTTGATCTTTCAATTCAGGATCAGATCCTTCAATCATCCCCAAAACATTTTGAGACTCAATTTTGCTATGCGTCGACTTCTGCTCAATACGCACATACATCGGAAGCTCAAAAGACGGGACTTTCGCTGCATCATCTTCAATCAATGTTTGGATATCAGCCCAAGACATCTGTGAGCCTTCAAACAATTTCGCCGCCCCATCATCAGACAAATAAGCTGAAGCCGCCAAATTAGGTGCTGTTGTATATGGTGCTCCGTCTTTACCAATCCACTTCATAGATTTTCGTGTGGTCGAGCTAGAAACAGCGCGCGCAAATGGAAAGCGCTTTACACTTTTGGGCGTTGGCAGCGTTATAACTCCAATTGCGCCACGTTCTGACATTTCACGAGAGACTTGCGCACCATAATAAGCGCGCTCTTCTGTTTGAATGCCGCCTGGCGTCCCTGAAAGAACTGCGACAATCTTACCTGCAACATCAATATCAGCATATGGTGTAAGCCCGTGCTCAGGCGCAACCACACCATAGCCAGCAAAAACAACAGGAGCTTCAATGACATTTTCAGGAGATTTAGAAGAAGAATAAACAACATAGTCGGTGCCATCTATGAATTCGACGACGTCTCCGGACGCATTTATGACCTGCATCGCGTTTCCATCTACATCTCGAACAACTGAAATAAAGGGAACAGTCTGCGTATAGCCACCATCTTCGCCAGACGGCGCAATACCTATTTCTTTAAATTGATTGATCACATATTGAACCGCCAATGCATGACCAGCAGATCCTGTCTCTCTGCCTTCAAGTTCGTCACTCGCTAGGTAAGTTATATCTGCTTTAATTCGTGCAGCGCGTGGCGTAAGAATTTCTTCAACATTCTTTATTGTTGCTTCTTCACTTACCTCAACCACCTCAACGCTCGCGCACGCACCAAGAACGGATGCAGCTGCTAGCGCAAAAATCAACTTCAATCTCATAGAATTCCCTCAAGAATTTTCAGCTTTGTTTAGTATAATGGGTAGGAATAAATACTGTTTCAGCAAAGTCGAGCATTTTTCATCGATATTTGGAAAATAGCATTTCTATAATCGAGAGTGATTTTCTCAGACCTTGCATTGATGACAATTTCAAAGTCTAAATTTTGATCATACATCTTCTTCAACACGCCAATCAGGGAAACGTCTATTCTTTCCGCCCCAATAAACGCGGACTCTATTTCCTGCTGGATCAAGAATGACTGCCTCACGCCATCCATATGATTTATCTTCGGGTTGAGACACAATTTCATAATCCAAGGCTTTCATTTTAGACACCACCTTATCAACTTCTGGCGTCTCAAAATAAATGGCCGGATAGGATGCATCAACGGCCTCGCCTCCATTTGCCGCTATGGAAAATGTCGCTGGCTCTCCTTGTCCTATTTCTGGCAAGCACTCAAACCGCGCATATCGAGGTGGTGCATCGACAATAAGGCGTAATCCCAAGGCCTTATAAAACGCAACGCTCTCATCATAATTGACCAAAGGCAAAGTCGCCTGATTCATTTGCATTCAGCAATTTCCTTATTTTCTTTATCCCGAATATACGCGGCCTTCACAACACAGCTCAAACACTATCAAGCGCCAATCGCAGAGCATATCGCGCCGCTTTATATATAATTAGCGTGAAATATGAGCCGCAATTCGCCTCGTCATCGGTAAATCACGATGCTCAAAAATATAAACACCTTGCCATTGCCCCAATGCGACATTCCCTGACATAATTGGAATAGAAATTGATGTCGGAGTAAGAGCAGATTTTATGTGAGCCGGCATATCATCAGGGCCTTCAAATGTATGCGTTAGCCAATTCATGGCTTTGCTATCGCCGCTGGGTACAATTCTGGAGAAAAATTCACGAAGATCATCCTGCACACTCGGATCAGCATTTTCTTGCACCAGAATCGAACATGAAGTGTGCTGAACAAACAAAGTTAACAGGCCTGATTCTACTTCATTTTCTGTCACAAATTCTCGAATTTGTCCGGTAAATTCATACAATCCTTGCCCACGCGTCCGCACCGTAAATACGTGTTGATCACTCAATGAATCACCATCCTATGCCTAATATATGGAGCAAAATTAACGTTAATTATGTTGTACTAAATAGTTAATAGAACCATCATTAGGCAAGGAAAACTTAAAACAGCCCGCAAGAATGGTTGAATTGATGGAGGCTTTTCATGGCAACGCGTATTGGTGGATTTGTTTTCGCGCTCGGATTTTGGGTGGTGCTAGGCTTGGTTACACTCATGAGCTTTAATATTATCAACTAGCTCCTTAGTATAAGCGCAGAAATTTTGAGTAGAGTATTTTTATTTGTCTCGCACAAAAGGCCGAGCGGCAAAATGCACGGCCCTCTCCTATTGTCTCAATTTCCACAAACGAAGCAGGATCACTCAAAACATTTGCGTTTGCCTTAGTTTCAGATGCACTTTGCAGAATACATTCCAACTTTTTAGATTTGTTTTACTGGAACTTCTGGCGCAAGAGCTACAATTGCCCCTACACATTTTCTCCATTCAAGACTACAAAGCCCATTAAATGTACAAATGCTCGGGGATGGGCCAATGAAAACGATGATTCCAAACGCGCTAACGCTCGCTCGATTTTTACTTGCCCCGATTGTGGCTTGGCTGATGTGGAAAGGCTTTTCTATTCCGTATTTTGCTGAATATGGGCCTAGCGCAATAAGCAACTCGCCAGAAACAATTGCCGCAGCAGAATCACTTGGCACAAAATACCAACTATGGGCAGCGATCCTGTTTGTGGTTGCCGCACTAACGGACCTATTTGACGGCATGGCAGCGCGCGCGTGGGATGCACACTCCAAATTTGGTCGCATACTAGATCCTATTGCGGACAAAGCTTTGGTCGGCCTCCCCCTCCTCACCTATGTAGGTATGCACCGTTATTTTCAGGGTGAGTTCAACTATCTGATTCTCATTCCAGTGCTCATAATCGTGGGAAGAGACATCTTCATAACTATTCTTCGCCTCTTCGCCCCCGACGGTGAAGGTGCCCCTGTTTCCAATTTAGCAAAATACAAAACAGCTTTAGAATTGGTCGCGGTTGCTATGCCGATATTTATGCAGCTTCCTTGGATCCCAGCAAGCTCAGCATTATACTGGTCTTGGGTTATCATTTTGTGTGTTGCCGCATTGCTCTCAGCAATAACAGGGTTGGGATATTTAACAGCCTCACCAACGTCCAAACCTAAAGACTAATACTCCCAAACGAAAATTGCCCATTCTGTTGGGGGGAAAACAGAACGGGCAATTCGGGGAGGTATTATTAGAGTGTTTTTATAAGCAGTTTGTGCCTGGATCCGGATTGCACCCACACTGAGGGGTGAGGGTGAGAAGACTGCAGATGCAATCCTTAACCATGCAATTTTTGAACATAATGTAGAGAGGGGGCACTCCATTATATTCAACTCAAGCGAAGCGAAAACACGAAGTCTTCATTTTGCTTAAACACATTTAAGCAGCCTTAGATTGCGAAAAAGTTAACAAAACTCAGCTTTCTATAAATATTTCAAGTTTCCTCTAAAAAACATTGGTTCAATTGAGACAATTAGACTCAATTTTGCCAATCAAACTGTAAAGCAAAGACCATTTTTGCCCCCCACACCCTAAAATAACAATTTTATGAAAAAAAATTTCCAATAGAATCAATAATATTTCAGATTATTGACGTAACCCCACTTTTCAGAAGCATTTGCTTGGTTAAGCTTGCACTCCATTCCTGTGGATGGATTGCTATAAATAAGACATTAAAAGGTAAAACCTATGTCATTTGGGAGTGAAACGCCAAACTTTGATCGTCGCAATTCTAGCGTGCGCCAAAACGATGCCGTCGGGCTCTTTGACTCGGAAACGGGTGTGTATCAACGCAGCAGATCAAACGTTGTACAATTCAAATCAAAACACAAACAAACGCATATTAATGCTGATATTGATGTCGACAAATGGCCTGCTTATAAATCCATCGGATTTGCTATTGCAGCATCTTTGACCTTGTGGTCGGGCATAGCGTTTATGATAAAAGCAATCTTTTAAAAATATTCGTAAAATCTCGATAGAAAGAGCACAGAAACTGCACACCAGCAGCACATACATGTGCACTTATCACAACAATATCGTACCATTATTGTGTTAGCGTCACTTCTATATTGTGAAGCCTAACATCTGCTCGCTTCTCAAAGTAAATTTTTGAAGCGCATTCGAATTTAAGAAAAATTGGTGGTCAGAGAGAGACTTGAACTCTCGACCTCAGGATTATGAGTCCTGCGCTCTAACCAGCTGAGCTACCTGACCAATTTTGAACTACAATTCAGTTTCCCACATCTACTATTAATGCGGGAAACGGCGCTTATAGTCTGGCAAAGCAGACTAGACAAGTCATGATTTTGAGGAAAATCACACTTTCTCGATAGAAAATTCAAATTCGCTAGACATACAGCCATCTAGCAATCGAAAATTATATAATTTCTTTGAAAACGTTTATGTTTCACCACGCATATCTTTGATAAATGCATCTGCTTCTGCAATAGAACGCTCCATATCTGCAATCAATGCTGATACATCTGTTTCAATTTGCTCAGCTTCCCCTTCTAGTGCGGCGATTGCACGGGAATTAAGGTTATGTTTCAGATACAAAACACGATCCTTAAACACCGCTAAAACAGGGTCCATCGACTGAGATGCCTTAAGCATTCTGCGTTCTAACTCTTCATAGCGCTGCTCAGTTTCAACCAATTGACGCTCACTTGATGCGCGCATTGAGGCGGAAGAATACTGATCCAACTCTTTGCGCCATTCTTTGAATAAGTCTCTTGAAACGATCTGAACATCTTTAACACGCGTTCTAACACGCTCAGCTTGACGATCAGCACTTTCATATGACGCGTTCAAACGATCATAAGTATCCTCAAGCTCACCCCCATCAATATCAACCACGGCCCGGAAAGCATCTAAAGCTGACACAAACTCTTCTTTTGCATCCTCTTGCGAAGAAGCAGCCTTTTCCACACGTTCAACTAATAAGTCACGCTTTTCCATCCCGGTGAGGGTTTCAATTGTGTCATAGTAAGCTGAGGCACACCCAGTGATGGTTGTCGTTGCAAGTATGGACGCGGATAAAAGCGCGGCACGCAGTGCTGAATTACGTTTCATAGCTATCCCCTAAGCATATGGTTAATGTATTTTCCAATATGAATACAGACGTTGGCATGAAAGGCCAATTTATTTTTCTAAAAATTACACCTAGCCAAACAAAAAAGCTCAACCACAGAAAACCGAAAATAATCAGTATACAGCTCATTTGATTTGAAACTTAAACTTACCCAGCGCCGAAGACACTATGTTGCATCAATCCAACGCACCTTTCGGAAAACACTTCCAATTTGAGCAATTTTATTTGACACTACCCCCTATAATGACTAGAAGATGGGGTAAGAAAATTCGTAAGAATAGGGATTATTAGAATACTCATGTCGCTTGATCTAGATTCCATTGATGCTAAAATACTCGACCTTATTCAACGTGATGCCGGAATGTCCGTTGCTGATATCGCCGATGCGGTAGGTTTATCTTCTTCTCCCTGCTGGCGCAGAATCAAACGCATGGAGGAACAAGGCCTTATCGAAAGACGTGTGACGCTATTAAACCATGCAAAATTAGGCCTTGGTTTTGAAGTGATCGCGAACGTCAAGCTATCCCTACCATCACGTGACAACCTTGAAGCCTTTGAACGTGCCGTTTCTGATTGGCCAGAAGTTGTTGAATGTATCACAATTACAGGCGCAGTTGATTATTTTATTCGAATCATCACGACCGATATTCACGCCTATGACAATTTTTTACGCGACAAACTTTTAGGCTTAGGTCTGGTTTCAGACATCCAATCTCGCATTGTCGTCAACGTATCCAAACGTACAACCGCTGCACCTCTTGGACTGATATCACCATTCATCAGCGATAAAACCGAGACTGAATAAATCCGGCTTTAGACACGATAAAAATCAAATAAAAAGGCGACATCTGATTAAGATATCGCCTTTTTTAAATTCTATTCAGCGAACTAATTAAATTCGCTCAACTGCCAATGCAATTCCTTCACCGCCACCAATACAAAGCGACGCCACACCCTTTGAAGCATTTTTCTGCTCCATAGCATTTAGCAAAGTCACAATAACACGTGCACCAGAAGCACCGATTGGGTGCCCCATTGCGCAAGCTCCGCCATTCACATTCACTTTGTCATGAGAAATACCAAGCTCTTTCATTGCGATCATCGGCACCACAGCAAATGCTTCATTGATTTCCCAAACTTCAACGTCGTCAACTTTCCAACCAGCTTTATCCAAAGTCTTTTTGATCGCCGGTACAGGAGCTGTTGTGAAATATTTTGGCTCATGCGCGTGCGCCGCTGTACTTACAATCCGCGCAAGAGGTTTTAAACCACGTTTGGTTGCTTCTGATTCGAGCATTAAAACTAAAGCCGCTGCTCCATCAGAAATCGCTGATGCATTCGCGGCAGTCACAGTGCCATCTTTTGTAAATGCCGGACGAAGCGCAGGAATTTTATCAGGACGCGCCTCGCGTGGTAGCTGATCTTCATCAACAGTGATATCACCTTTACGGGTTTTAACCGTCACGGGTGTAATCTCGCGTTTGAAGCGTCCTTCTTTTGTCGCCGATTGTGCACGCGCTAACGTCTCAATTGCGTATGCATCCTGCTGTTCACGTGTGAACTGATACTCACCGGCAACCATATCTGCGAACACACCCATTGGGTTGCCTTCATATGCATCCTCAAGGCCATCTTTCGCCATGTGATCAATCGTCTTGCCGTGTCCATATTTCAAGCCAGAACGCATAGAAATCATGTGCGGCGCATTCGTCATGCTTTCCATTCCGCCCACGACGACGATCTGAGCCTCACCTGCTAGAAGCGCATTACGCCCCATAACAGCAGCTTGCATTCCAGAACCACACATTTTGTTGATTGTAGTTGCTTCAACAGCCTCAGGCATATCTGCTTTAATAACGGATTGACGCGCAGGCGCTTGTCCTTGACCACCTGGAAGACAATTTCCCATGATAACTTCTTGAACATCGCCGCCAGCAACACCTGCATCAGCAAGCGCACCTTTAATCGCTATTGCACCAAGTTCATTTGCTGACATTGCGGAAAGGTCACCCAATAATCCACCCATAGGTGTGCGTGCCATACCAACTATAACTACTGAATCACTCATAAAGTCCCTCCACAGTCAAACGCTGCTTCCTATTTTAAATGCTGCAACGCAACAAACGCTTTATGCCTTATAAAGTCAACACTGCTCAAAAACAACGCAAATCACATCTATTGATCGAATATTTCTCATCAAACCCTATTAACAACTCATTTTATCACATAAAGGACATTTTGTAGATAAACTAACTTGTATTCGGATAAAACAAGCAACATGATACCCAAAACAATAAGAGATGCTCAGCAACATTCTTGGCTTGAAGATATTCATGCGTTGCTTGCAGGAACAATGCTTGTCGCTTTTGGAGTCGTTTTATACCTTCACGCACAGGTTTATACTGGCGGCTTAGCTGGCCTTTCCTTGCTTATAGAGTATGCAACAGGATGGTCTTTCGGCCTAATCTTCTTTTGCGTGAACATACCCTTCTACATACTTTCATTTATGAGAATGGGCCTACAATTTACGGTCAAAACCTTTGCAGCAGTCTCATTGATTTCAATCTTTTCTCGGTTATTTACCCAATGGATTGATTTCGATTTCATCAATCCAATCTTCGCTTCCATTGCTGGTGGAACGATGATGGGGGCCGGAATGATTTTTCTTTTCAGACATCGCGCAGGCGTTGGTGGCTCAAGTATCTTAGCTCAATTCCTACAAGATAAGAAAATTATGAGAGCTGGTTATTTTATGCTTGGGTTTGACACAATTATAATAAGCTCAGGTTTCTTCGTACTCCCTTGGAAACAAGTGTTAATTTCTATTCTTGGTGCGATCGTTTTAAACATAATTATCGCCACAAACCATAAACCTGGAAGATATGCTGGGTTCAGTTAGAAAATAGACTATTAGTGCCTTATTTTAGCTAAATATCCTGCCTATGGACTTAAATAAATTAGACGCAGGAGAATTTGCGATGAAAAAAACTCTGGGATTATTTGGAATAAGTCTGATCCTCAGCACTCCTGCACTGGCAGATACAACCATCCGCAGCAATTGGAGTGCTGCCAATATGCTGGAAACAAGCATCGTTAATGCCGCTGGTACACCAGACAAACCCAATAAAGATTTTAAACCACGCGCATTCGTCACAGAGCTTTGCTATGATCGCGGTGAAGCTGACCACGTGACCATTCACATAGACGGTAAAAGTGCGAGTTCTGTTCTCGCAAAAAATGCCTGCATCATCCTTCAAGGCCAATACGATATCATCGTAGAAACCGACAAAGCTTATACGGCCGACGCAGCACCGTCTGGGCATTTGCAATTCATTTTACCATCCCCTGTTGCAACGCAAAAGACGACGAAAACAATAACCCGTCGTCTTTTGGAAAAAACAAAACCTAGCGAAGACTAAGCTAAACGGTCAGCCTCATAAGCAGACACTGTGCCTGTGATAAAACCACCGCCGAGGACACGCGATGCATCTCCTGTGGAATAGAGCACGCAGGCTTGCCCCGGCGCGACACCTTCTTCAGCATCCTCAAACATAAATCCAGGCTGACCATTGATCATTGCCATATGGCCAGCTTTAGGTGGGCGTGTTGACCGCACACGTGCCAAAGCAGGTGTGTTTGATGCACAAGCTTCTTCAAGAGAATTAGCGCCCAACCAATTGCTTTCACCCATGCTCAAACCACGAGTCTCAAGCGCCTCGCGCGGTCCGACAATAACCTGACGTTTGCCTGCATCAATCTTTACCACATATATCGGTTCACCCGTTGCGACACCAAGGCCGCGACGCTGACCAACTGTGTATTTAATCACGCCTTCATGTTCACCCAGAACGCGCCCATCCATGTGGACAATCTCACCCTTACGGCCAGATCCCGGACGCAATTTCTCGACGATGGCCGTGTATTTTCCATCCGGCACAAAGCAGATATCCTGACTGTCAGGCTTAGAGGCGACTTCTAATCCCAGTGCAGAAGCAACTTTACGAGTGCTTTCTTTATTCATCCCACCAAGGGGAAAGCGCAAATAATCCAATTGCTCATGCGTGGTCGCGAACAAAAAGTAAGATTGATCTTTATCTGGGTCAGCCGCACGCGCCAGCTCAGGACCATTTTCTCCAACCACACGTCGAATATAATGGCCTGTCGCCATGCAGTCAGCGCCAAGGTCTTTAGACGTTTCCAGAAGGTCTCTAAATTTCACAGTTTGATTACAGCGCACACATGGTATCGGTGTTGACCCCGCCAGATAAGTGTCAGCAAAATCTTCCATCACCTGCTCTTTAAAGCGGCTTTCATAATCAAGCACATAATGAGGAATGCCCAACGCATCACAAGCACGGCGTGCATCATGAATATCTTGTCCGGCACAACACGCACCCTGCTTCTTCAGCGCAGCGCCATGATCATAAAGCTGAAGCGTCACACCAACCACATCATAGCCAGCATGGTGCAGTAATGCGGCAACAACTGTGGAATCCACGCCGCCAGACATGGCAGCAACTACGCGCGTTTCACTACGAGGTTTATCGAAGCCGAGATCAAGATCAGCACCAGCTAAAAACTCCGCCATATCGTCTAAAACATGGCTATCGAGCATTTTAGGTGCACCTAAAGTGTCGTTTGTCATTTTATCCTCTCCACTGGCTTCAAGGGCCAGAGCAGTATGTTAAGCAGCCGGTTTCATAACCTAATTATCAAAAAAGAGCCAGCTAGAGTTACCTCTAAGCAAACGCTAAGCAATTCACATGCAACTTGACTTGAAATCAGTGGTCGTACCGATAGAGTGTCTATATCCACAAAAATAATAAGTATACTGGGGCAGGTAATCATGACTGAAATAAACAATAGCGAACGCGCAAGTCAAAGGTCTAATCCCAACACGCCCACCCCACTCAAATTACCAGATGTCATCACGATAAAAGCAATGGCTCCCATTGGCTGGATTGCTGGTGCATGGGCTGATTTTCAAAAAGCTCCCCTTCCTTGCCTAACCTACGGAATACTCATGGCATTTGTGAGTGCAGCAATATCAATATCACTCCTATTTTCTGGATATTCAGATTGGATAATGGTTTTGCTAGGTGGCTTTTTCCTTATCGCTCCCATGCTAGCGATGGGACTGTATGAGGCAGGACGCCAAATAGAAGCTGGCCGCAAACCAAGTTTCACTCAGATGCTTTTTGTAAAAGGCGCATTCCGTCAAGACCTAGCATATTTAGGCTTGGCCTTATTGCTTTTATACTTCTTTTGGGGGCGCATGGCACAACTAGTTTACGCATTATCTACCTATCGAAAACACGACAATGTCATGCAATTCCTAGATTTCATGCTGACAACACCCGAAGGTCAAAAAATGGCGATGGCTGGAACGCTTGTTGGCGGCGTAATTGCTTTCATAGCCTTTGCTTTAGTTGTGATTTCTGCCCCAATGCTTCTGGATAGAAAAACAGATGTTTTCATTGCCACGATTACCAGCGTTCGTGCTGTCGCTAAAAATCTATTTCCCATGTTGATATGGGCAATACTGATAACAGCTCTAACAATATTGGGCATACTGACAGGCTTTATCGGATTGATCATTGTATTCCCACTGATCGGGCTTGCGAGTTGGCGCGCTTACCGCGAACTCGTACCAACAGGCCATTTCCCAGAGTAAAACGACACCAAAACAAACAATAATAAACCTGTATGCCATGTGGCGCATTTGTAGCAGGAATTTTGCAACACACCACTTGTCCCGATCATGGGTTGTCAAAGTGGTACAGTTACATGCTGGAATATCTCATTTCGAGCGGGTTTAAAGGCGCTCTCTTAGGCGGTGGATTGGGTCTGATTGGAATATCAGCAGCTCATCTCTTTGTAAGATTAATAGATAATCCAGCCGATCAAATGGTCAAAACCAATTTTGTCGTCAATTCAGTGTTTGGGTTCGGCATGGTGTTTTTTGCGGCGTTATCGGTTTTACCCTACGCATTTGATACTATGATCAACAAAACCACGCAGCACACATTTGCGTTTCTCTTTTTTGCAATCGCAATAACAAGCGGTGTTTGCTTATTCGATGCTATGAAACGCAAGATCGAGTGGCTTGATGATGGATTCAGAATTCAGCGTTGGAATGACAATACACATTTCTATACTTGGAAAAGCGTAGACAACATTGAATGGAATCCGTTGTTGCACATCTGGTGCATTCACTTAAATGACGGAGAAACATTCTCTTTTCATCCGCTTATGACCGGCGCAATACGCTTTCTCGACATAGCTAAAATGAAAGCAAATCTGTTCACAGAAAACAGATACAGCCATTTAGAGCACTAGCTCCCAACCTTTACAGAACATCCAACAATGTGAGACCGCGTACGGTATTGAAAATTGATGCGGATGCCTGATAAGTCGTTTGTGCGTTACTCAATCGAGCAGCAACTTCCGCCAGGTCAACATATGTAATTTCCCCTACAGTCGCACCGATCGCATTTACTTGAGTTGTCTGACGCTCAATAGCGTTCGTAATTCGAGATTGCGTGTTACCATTCCTAGCTTCGAGTTGCACAAGGCCATCTATGACAGTGTCGAATTGCGCCAATTCTCCCTTTAACGCCGTAACCTGCGCGTCCGTCAACTCGCCATAAGGTCCACCAGCAGCCAAAGTTTTCAACATATCAAAAGCAGCTTCCGCCGCTTCAGCTGCAACGGGTGCCAAAGAAATTTCTTGATATCCATCAACATTGACCGTCTGCTCTTGAGCTCCTTGCTCAAAAGCATTTTCGATCGGGTTTGCAACAAGGTCTGCAACACTTGCAGCCACAACAGGAGGCCTATCTGTTCGCGTTCCTCCAAATACGGACTTTCCCGAAATTTCCAGATTGAATGAATCTTTCAAAACAAGAAAAGCTTCTTCAATTTTAGCATCAATTGAAGATGGTCCACTTAAACTTATGTCTTGCAAAATAACGGATCTTAAATCTTCCATCACTTCTCGAGAGTGCGTTAAAACAGCATCTTGCATTGATAGACGCGCATCAAGCTCTGCAGCATTATCAATACGTGATTGGATGTTTGCAATCATCCGATTACTAGACACAAGCGTATGCGTTTGAGACCCATAACCTTTAAGGTCAGTCGCTTTAGTCTGAGATGCAGTCTGGTTAGACGCTTCAAACAACACTTTTTGAGACTTTTGAAGATCTATCAAAGCATTCTGAGAAACCATAGCAGTGGTAATACGACTCATATCATCCTATCCTTCTCTTAAACCAGCCGCAAAAGCGTATCGAACATATCACTGGCGGCCTGCATCATTCGAGATGCAGAATTATACGCCTGTTGATACTGTGTCATTTTCACTAATTCTTCGTCGATGCTTACACCCTCGACACTCTCTCGCCGCATGGCCACTTCTGTTCGAACAGTCTCAGCAGAATTTAAGGCCTGCTCACTTGCAGTCGCCCTTGCTCCAGCAGCGCCAGCAAGGCGAGCGGCGTAATCATTTATAGATGTCTTTTGAGCCGCAATACCACCAGCTGCTCCAAATTGCCGAATAACAGCGCCAGAAAGAGAAAGTGCAGTTGCACCGCGCCCATCGCCAACTTCCAGCACACTATCGCCTTCAACAGCACCATCTAAATCAGGTTTTGCAGTCGCTAATTTACTATAGTCTTTCAAGATGGCATCCCGAATTTCTATATCTTTTGCACGATCAGCTGAGCCCGCCACACTTAGTCCAAAAAATTGAGTGGCAGAAATACCAGAGCCTGTTCGACTTGTCGTATCAACCACAATATCGAGTGAGTCTGATTTGGTGTTGGCCGCACCCTGAAAAGTTATAGTGCCATAATCATCATCAATGGATACGCTACCATATCCATTAAGGCTCGTATTCATCTGAGTGACGAGATCGGCAATTGTACCTCCCGTCGTCGGAGAAACAGTTACAGTATTCAATATCGCACCCGTATTGGAACGAATATCGAAAGTCATAGTTTGACCTGTTGTAAATCCGTGAGGAGATGCTTCTCCAGCCCCACCTAGCCCTGTTGCGTAATTTGTCGGCGTTGGTTTTTCTATGAGGTTGTTAAGGCCAAACATGTGAGAAAAACCACGTCCAGCCCAATCTGATGGAGTATCTTCATCTTGACGTATTGCGACACCTTCACTCGCATCATTCGCTGATATTTCTAATACACCATTTGTGAAGCTTGCAGTTCCGTCTCCACCCAACGCTGTGTTCAAAGACGTCGCGAGACCTCCAACAGTTGCGCCAATTGCAATGGGACCAACTGCTGCACCAAACTCATCAATTCCTGAGATATTACCCGCATCAAAATCTATCGTTAGATTTCTAACTATTTCACCATCTGAATTTGTAATCGCCATATGCGCCACGCCTTCAAAACTGTGAATGTCTGAATCGATTAGTCCAGTATTACTTCCCGTTAGAACATTCGGCGCAGGCACAGCGCTAGCATTGTTGTGCTCGGCATTCAGGCTATCAACTAGTCCCGATGCGTATTCACCAAACGCAACACTAAGCTCAGGAATGTCAACATCACGCGCCTGAATCAATCCCATGATTTCACCACTCTGGATGTATTTATCCAAAGGCAATTTTGAACTCTCGCTCGAGTGGCTCACTTCAACGCTTGGATATCCCTGAAGGCCCGAAACGTCTCCCATCGAAAAGCTAGCCGCTTCCATAGATACGAGAAGATATCCGTTTGTCGTACGCAAATCCACGCCGCCCAAAGGACGTTCTTGCGCTCTAACATCAACAATCTCAGACAAGCGATCAATCAGGATACTTTGCTCATTCTCAGCCTGTGTCGCATCAACACCAGCGATCTTGGATTGCTGGATAGATGTGTTCAATTCTGCAATTGTTTCCATCAACGTGTTGGCTTCACCAATGACGGACCGCAATTGAGCATTGGCTTCTTCTCGAAGCGCAGAAAGCTCATCAGCTGTCTGATTAACTTGATTGAGCATATTTTGAATATCAGAAATTGCACTTCCCTGCCTTAGAGAAGAAGAAGGGTCTAGAGCAAGAGACCCCATAGAATCCAACACAGCATCGAGGCTAGCAAAGACTGAACCGCCATCAGATGGGTTGCCGAGCAAACCTTGTGCTCTGTCCATAAAGCCAGCCAGAACAGAAGTCGCACCTACAGTAGCAGCTGTTCTCATTTCCGAAGCTGCTAGAAACTTGTCGGCGGCACGCTGAACTTTAACCTCAACCCCAAATGATCCAGAAACCGCGCCTAAAGAATTAAAATGCGTATCAAGACGCGTATAGCCTTCTGTGTTGACGTTTGCGACATTGGTGGAGACAGTGCTGAGTGCACTTTGATTTGCACGCAGAGCTGAAAGGCTCGTTGCCATTATGCTGCCTATACTCATGTCACACCTCCTAACAGATGGGCATATTAGTGCCCTGTAGGCCAAGATTACCGGGCGTTTTTTGCCTAGTGAATTCTTTGAACCTCAAAAAACCGTTTTGGAAATAAATTCGATAACCTCTACAACTATTTGATATTGCTAGTAATTTTATACTTCAACCTGCATTTAGCAAGATGGTTACACTTAGAATAATTTCCAGCGTAAAGACTTCATCGCAAGCTTCGGGCCAGAATTGAAATTTACAGAAAATTAGCCATAAATTTCTGCAAACAGCATATTTTTTGTAGGTAAATTCATGGCAATGCATGTTCTGGGCAGAAACTGCCGCACACAACAAACGCCCCTGCATTTTCTGCCTGCTTTATCAATTTCGAAGTAAAAAGGTTAACGCCGAATCCTGATTTTTAGGGAAGTTTCAGGCAAAATTATTACTGGCCCGCCAATTGCATCAACATGGTTAATGAAAATGCGAAAGCATAAATAATAATCAATTGAAGTGAGTTTTATCGTGATTGAGGGTGTATTTTTTTCAGCGCAAAAAACAAACAACAGCTCCACGCAGAGAGCTGACGGTGCGCTAATTGCGAATAAATTTAACGCGACAAAAAGCGATTTTCGATCTTTCCTTCAGGGAGAGACCGAAAAGCAATCGATGCAGACTGAAAATAAACCTTTCAACCAGCACTTATTGGTCACTAAATCTGCCAACACAAACCTAAGTGAGACAAGCGCAGAACAATCACCTTCTAACGACACCGCAGACGCAGCAGCAGCCTCGGCACTTATCACATTAAATATGGTGCCGACTGAAAACACCCAAGGCAATGCTGAAATGCAGGCAAACACCTCACCTGTTATCAATGCAAATAGCAACGCTCAGGCAAACGTAGAAAATGCACAGGTGATCACCAATAAGTCGACACCCGTTGACGCCCAGACCACAGTGCCGACACAAAATGCAAGCACTGGCGTGACAGTTTCTGATGCCAATGCATCAACTTCTGCAACAATTACTCCTGCTAACATGGGTGAATCAAATTCTGGAATTTCCAAACCAGTCCAGATTCCAGCCCAAAGCGCTGGACAACAAACCACAGAGATATTGAAGAATGCCGCTGTAAAACAAGAAGATACACCCTCTTATCCAGCGACAGCGAAAACACCTACTGATGCTCAGACTCAGCCCCACACTTCAAAGCAATCGCCACAAACTCTGTCTCAGACATTAGTTCAGTCGCAAACTCAGCTATCGCAACAAACTCAAACGTCTCAGTCCGCTCAACCTTCAAAACAGCTTCCTATGGATAATGGTGTAGCAAACCAAGCAGCGCCTCAAACACAAATTCTGTCTGCATCCAATGGCCAAGCCGTCACCGCAGCCGCAACGACTTTGACTGCTCAATCAAATAAAACATCGAATGCATCTAGCACTGCGGCTAAAATTGAAAATGCAAATTCAAGTTCGACGACGACATCAAACACTTCAGCAGCTGAAATGACTTCTGAGCCCAATAAGGCAAGCTCTAATACTTCAGCTCAAACGCCGGCAGCCACGCAAGCATCGACAACAGCGACGAATACTTCAAGTGCCCCAACGCCTGCTCAACCTCCTAATGTTCAAGAATTGTTGAGCGGTTTGCCAGATGCAGAATTACTTGAAGGACTAGAACCATCAAGCGAAGAGACCAATCTTTCTTCAACAACATCGAACTCCGCTACAGGTAAAACTCAGGAATTGCCGCCGACATTACGTCATGCATCTTCCGTCACTCAGCAAGCCTGGGCCGGCCTGATCCAACGCATGGATGGCAAAAGTCACCAATTCCAGATTCGCCTAGATCCCGCTGCGCTTGGACAGATCAATGTCTCGATAGAAATAACGAAAGATAAAAGAGCGACAGTTGTCCTCGCAGCTAAATCTGCTGAAGCCTTATCTGAATTATCACGTGGTTCAAAAGCACTTGAATCAGCATTGGCTGATGTCGGCATAGACCTCGCAGAAGATGGCCTAAAATTAGAATTGTCTCCAGATGAAAATAGTTCATTCACCTTTAAAGACGATGATGCTGAGCAAATGGCAGACGATAAAGGCGAGGCATCCATTTCAAATTCCTCTGCAACGGAAGAAAATGCTGATTTACCTCGTCAAATCACGCCAAAATTAACGGCTTGGTCACGCGCACGTGTTGATCTTACAGCTTGATAGTAGGAATATAAAACATTGTCTGATCTAATCTCTTTCGTAAACCAAAGTAGCGGTTCGACATCAAACTCAGCTCAATCGCAATCTGCCCTCGCGAGTGATTTCGACACTTTTCTTACTTTGCTCACAGCTCAGTTGCAAAATCAGGATCCTCTGGAGCCAACGGATTCAACAGAATTTACAAACCAACTTGTGCAATTTTCTGGCGTAGAACAGCAAATCCAAACAAATGATGCGCTTGAACAACTAATAGCTTCAAATAATTCTGCCACAGGTGCAGCTATGTCCAGCTATCTAGGACAAAGCGTTGAAATCAACAGTCAAGGTGCTGGATATTCTGGTGAAGATTTGAGCTGGCGCTACGCGCTTGCAAGTGATGCCACAGAAGCCACGTTCAACATTCAAGATAAGAACGGCAAAGTGCTTTATTCAGAACCTGCTGAGAAAAGCGCGGGGTCCCATGAATTTGTTTGGGACGGTACCTTAAGTGACGGCACAATAGCGAATGAAGACGAAGTTTATTATGCCAGTGTGACAGCAAAAGACAGCGAAGCAAATTCAATCACGACATCAACAAACGTACTTACAACAGTATCAGGTGTTGACCTTTCATATGACAGTCCAGCGATCACGACCAAAGCTGGGATTTTTAGTTACAGTGATATTCTGCGAGTGATGCAGAGTTAATCGCATTTAAACGTTCCGGATTGCAAAAGCAGTCTGTAGATACATGGCGCAAAAGCGCCCTTTCAAGACCCGGCCTCAAAAGAAGGATCGGGAAATAGAGTGGGTTAGTTTTTAGAGGAATACCGCCATGAGTATAGGTTCAGCATTACTGGCAGGAACAGCAGGTCTACGTGCAAACGCATCTGCTATGGCTGCCACATCAGAAAACATCGCAAACGTAAACACTGTTGGATTCAAACGTATCCGCAATGACTTTACGGCGATGCTAAACAATCAAAACTATCAATCTTCATACAGTGCAGGTGCTGTAAGATCGACCGCCACAACATTGATGCGCGAGCAAGGTACATTGCAATCGTCCTCCGTCTCAACGCACATGGCAATTTCCGGTGAAGGTTATTTCGTCACAAGAGCTCGCGGAGGCGACGCAACATCATTTGATGAATACTCATACACGCGTGCAGGACAATTTGCTCCTGATGAAGGTGGATATTTAAAAAACACCGCAGGTCAATATCTATATGGTTGGCCAATCGTGAATGATCAAGTCGTCAATGCCAGCCCAACCGACCTTACAGCCCTTTCTGCCGTTCGTGTTTCTGGGTATGGTGGTGTCGCGGAAGCATCCGCAAATCTATCAATCACAGCAAACCTGAATGCAGACCAAGAAGTAAATCCAGCGACATATACAGCTGGCGACATGGCGGCAGGAAACATCACACCCGACTTCACGACACCGTTGGAAGTCTATGACTCCAAAGGTGGACGTCACACGGTTAACTTCTCTTTCTTAAAAACGGCCAATGCGAACGAATGGGAAGTAGAAGCCTACGTCACCCCATCAACAGATATTGAAGGTGTAACCGACGGTCTTCTTGCTAATGGTAAAATGATATTCACAGCATCTGGTTTAATTGATCCAGTTGCAACAAATGCGCTTGCCGACGGTTTTGACCCAGAAGGGTCAATCAGTATTGGAGCATCTGATCCTGCTTCAGTAGGAACAACACCTCGCTGGGCGGATGGTTTGGGTATCGAAGCTCAAGATATTCAATTAGATTTAGGAAACGGGAATAGCACGACTGGACTTACTCAATATTCATCAGATTCTATTCTTGATACATCTACTGTCGACGGTGTCCCTTTTGGATCACTAGCCTCAGTCGATGTCGATGAAGACGGTGTTGTTATCGCGCAATATACGAATGGTTTTAGCCGTAAAATTTTCCAAGTTCCTGTGGCGACTTTCGGAAATGAAGGTGGTCTGATCGCACAAGCCGGCGGCAGCTACCGTTCAGGCCCTGAAACTGGCGACATGAACCTTAGAGCGCCCAAGTCTGGAGAAGCTGGTGAGGTCATCTCTAGTGCACTTGAATCTTCAACTGTCGACCTTGCTGAAGAATTCTCCAACCTTATCGTTACGCAACGCGCGTATTCAGCGGCGTCAAAAATTATTACGACCGCAGACGAAATGTTGAATGAGCTTATTAGTATCAAAAGATAACTAATTAAGGAAATTGCACGTTCAAAGTGCTTTTTGCTCCAAATTGAAACAAAAAAGGCCCCAAAGACAACTAAAGAGTCTCTGGGGTCTTTTTTTATTCTTCAAATTTTCAACAAAACCCACACATTAACTTCAGTCTGAACTTAAAACACTTGTAGTATTGTCCTCAGCATAGACCAGACCAAGGAAAGGGAATTCTATGCTGACCCAGAACGCGAAAAGCGCGGCAGTTATCGGACCCGACGGAAAAACACTCACGCTGGCGGACCTCCCGTCACCAGACATCAAGCGTTGGGTAACCCGTCGTAAAGCAGAAGTCGTTGCGGCAGTTCGTGGCGACCTATTAACACGCGAAGAAGCATTAGCTCGCTACAAAATTTCATCTGAAGAATATGAAGGATGGGAAGCATTGTACGATCGCTTCGGTGTAAAAGGCTTACGCACCACTCGCTTACAAAACTATCGCGCCTAATAAGAATTGACGACTGACATCACGCTGCTTTCCACCAAAGCGTGATGGAAATCGACATTTTCTGAAAAGATGCATCCATCTATTATGCCCTGATTTCTTAGAAGTCAGGGCATAATGCTATTTGAGGCTGTGTTAAATTCAAAAAAGTAAAACAAATACCGCTGTTTTTACCCTTGTTAATAAGACGTTTACATCCTGCTGGGAAATTATTGCCTAACGACCCCTGTTCGGGGTGCAAGAATTACCGGGTAGAAGATGGCTGAAACAGTTTCCATAATAAAAAAGATCACAAATGGCGGACAAATGCGCATTATTGCTGCGCTTATGGTTGTGGCATTGGTGGGTGCTGGTCTTGGTTTCATTATGCTCCGCGGTGGGGCAGATGAAGCTCTTCTTTATTCTGGACTAGATTTAACTGAATCAGCGGAAATTTCAGGCCGCCTAGACCAAGCAAATATCAGCTACACAATTCGCGGTGATGGTGCTTCCATCTTTGTCAATCGAGACCAAGTTCTTGATGCTCGCATGATGCTTTCCGAAGAAGGTTTGCCGACGCGCGGAGCTATGGGTTATGAAATCTTTGACAAATCTGAAGCTCTGGGCACAACCAGCTTTGTTCAAAACATAAACCGTGTCCGCGCCCTTGAAGGGGAACTTGCTAGAACAATCTCCTCTTTAGACAATATTCGCGGCTCGCGCGTTCACCTTGTTCTTCCAGAAAGACGCCTATTCGAGCGCGGCACACAAACACCATCAGCATCCGTGGTTATATCTGTAGCGGGTCGAGGCATGTTGCCGTCTCAAGTGCGCGCAATAAGAAACCTAATCGCTGGATCAGTGCCCAATCTTGAAGTGAACCGCATCACGCTCCTTGACGACAAAGGCCGCCTCCTCGCTGCTGGTGCTGAAAATAGTGAGAATGGATTTTCTGGTGGGTCTGCTGACGAACGCCAAACAGGCATAGAAGATCAGATCCGCAACAAAGTGTTATCAGTTGTCGAAAGCGTCACAGGTCCAGGTGCGGCTCGTGTTCAAGTGGCTGCTGATATAGACTTCAATCGCATCACACAGAGCTCTGAAATTTTTGACCCAGAAGGACGAGTTATCCGCTCGTCCACAACAACTGAGGATTCTTCACGCGAGTCTTCAACAGAGCCTGCTGGTGCTGTGACTGCTGAAAACAACATTCCTGCTGGCACGGCTGCGGACGGACCTGCCGACCCAACATCTCAAGCTGAAACAAACCATTTGCAAGAGACTACAAATTACGAAATCTCAAAAACCACAAAAACAGAAATCACTGAAGGTGGGCGTATTCGTAAGATTTCAGTTGCTGTTGCACTGGATGATGTACGTGTTCCTGGAGATGATGAAACTGAAGCAACATTTGCACCGCGCACCCCAGAAGAAATTGCAAACATAAAAACACTCGTGAGATCTGCTGTTGGGTATGACGAAGCGCGCGGTGACATCGTTGAAGTCGTCAATGTATCATTCATGCGTCCTGAATCTTCGGTCAATCTTGCGATTGAAGATCCCGGCATGTTGGGCCTGACTAAAAATGACATCATGCGCATTTCTGAATTAGCAGCCCTATTTGTAGGTGCCGTGCTGCTCATCATCTTTGTTTTACGTCCTCTCGTAAAAGGCTTGATGAGCCCGTCCGCGGAAAGCGGAGATTCTTTCTATGTCGGAGAAGCAAAACTCCCGGGTGGATCAGGAAATGCTGCTCAAAAGGTAACCTTATCAGAAAACCTCGTTCTCCCCGGATCTGGAGATGGCGGCAACGGCCAAATTACAGAGGATGACCAATTTGGCCTAGATGTCGCGCGCATTAGCGGGAAAGTGAATGCATCTTCTGTGAAGAAAATTTCCGAAGTTGTCGAAAGCCACCCTGATGAATCAATTCAAATCATCCGAGCATGGCTATCTGAAGACCATGTAGGGAGTGACGCAGCATGAGCAATCTAGCAGCAGAAGCAGAAGAAGCTCTCAAAACCATGAATAAGCGGGAAGCTATTCAGCAAGCCGCCGCCGATGGAAAAAAACTTACTGGTGCAGAAAAAGCAGCTATTCTTCTACTTGCTCTTGGTCAGGAAACTGGGCCGATTTGGGAAGCACTAGATGATGAAGAGCTGCGAGATGTTTCTTCAGCCATGTCAACTTTGGGTGCAGTTCAATCTTCTTTGGTTGAAGACTTGATCATTGAATTTGTTGGAAAGCTTTCTACTTCTGGCTCCATCACGGGTAACTTCGAGCAAACACAGCGACTACTTGCACAATTCCTTCCAGGTGAAAAAGTTGACTCTCTTATGGAAGAGATCCGCGGACCAGCTGGTCGTACCATGTGGGATAAGCTTGGAAATGTATCTGAGACTGTTCTCGCGAACTATCTCAAGAATGAATATCCGCAGACAGTGGCTGTTGTTCTCTCAAAAATTAAATCCGACCACGCTGCAGCAGTTCTTGCCTGTCTGCCGCCTGATTTTGCAATTGAATGTATGCAGCGCATGCTTCGCATGGAGCCCGTTGCACGTGACATTATTGAAAAAATTGAGGTCACACTTCGTACAGAGTTCATGACCAATCTCGCGCGCACTTCTAAACGCGACAGTCATGAGCAAATGGCAGATATTTTCAATGCATTTGATCGCCAGACTGAAGGCCGTTTCATGACAGCGCTTGAAGAAAAAAGCAAAGAAGCTGCCGAAAGAATTCGTTCTCTTATGTTCGTCTTTGATGACCTATCAAAACTGGACCCAGGTGGCATTCAAACACTTCTAAAAGCAGTTCCAAAGGACAAGCTAACGCTTGCGCTCAAAGGTGCCAATGAAGAAATGCAGGACCTGTTCACTTCCAACATGTCTGAGCGGGCCGCAAAAATCTTGAAAGAAGACATGAATTCCATGGGGCCGGTAAAGCTTAAAGATGTCGATAGCGCTCAACAAGACATGGTCTATCAAGCAAAAGAACTTGCTGAACGTGGTGAAATCATGCTTGCCGACGGCGGCGCTGAAGATGAGCTGGTTTACTAGGAGGGTATGAGAACATGAAAGAAGCTAAACCCTTTGAATTTCTTACTGAATTCACGCCTTCTGGTGAAGTATTAACTGGTAAAAAACCAGACTTCAAACGCGTTGAAGATGTCGAGCAGGAAGTTAATCAAGCCCGCGAAAACACCCAAGCTGCGGTTATGGGCAGTATCGAAGCGCGCATCGCCACAGCTCTTGAAACCATTGCAGCCAACCTTACTCCTTCTGAGCAAGTCGTCTCGCAGATTGCACTCTCTCTAAGAAATGAAGCAATTGATCTAGCCATGGCCGCATCAGAAATAATTGCTGGACGTGCCTTAGATGAAAATGGTCATGCTGCGGCGGAAGAAGCTGTTGCTCAAGCCTGTAAACAATTACGCGCTGAACCTCGCTTGATCGTAACAATCGCACCAGATGCTGAGCTCCAAATCAAAATGCGTTTGGAAAACATGCCAGACATTGCTGAACGTCTTCATTTTGTCACCGATCCAGCGGCCCGCCCGGGCGACTGGCGCATCGAATTTCAAGGCGGTGCTGCTGAGTTTAACCGTGATGCAATAACCAAGACTGTCGAAGACTGCTTAAACAACCGCAAATCCGACCCAATCGAAGACCAACTCGATTTGTTCGGCGCGGCATAATTGTAGAGTTTTAGGAGCATAAAATGGCAACCGACGATTTAAACCTTCCAGAACTTGAAGCGACTGGCAAAGTTCTAGCAAAACCAATTTCTGCGGAAGAAGAAGCAGAAAGACGTGAAAAATTCGCAGCTGACCTTGCCCCCATGTTTGACGTGCCCGTCTCCGTGCAAGCCGTTATTGGGCGTACAACCATGGAAGTATCTGAACTGATGCACCTTGGTGAAGGGTCTGTTCTCGAACTAGACCGAAGAGTCGGTGAAGCTATTGATATTTATGTTAATTCTCGACTCGTCGCTCGTGGAGAAATCGTTGTCGTCGATGACCGCCTAGGTGTCACAATGACAGAGATTATTAAGAATGCAGGCGGTTAATCGCCATCGAAACGCTGAATCATCAGCAGCCAATATAAGAATACTTTGCGTAAGCAAAACAATTTGAAAGTGAATACAATATGCGCGTTTTGATTATTGGAGATTTGGGTGGGCAGCTATCCGCCGCGACGAAGATTGCATTCGAGCGCGGCGCTCAAGTTTCTCACGCCGCCTCCCCTGCAATCGCACTTGATTCACTTCGTGCTGGACATGGCGCTGATCTTATCATGATTGATGTCAAAGCTGACATTGCTTGGCTTTATGAGGCGCTTCAAACTGAACACATCGCTGCACCTATTGTCGCTTGTGGTGTAGAAGCCGATGCCGATGCTGCTGCATCAGCAATCCACGCAGGTGCACGCGAATTTATTCCCCTTCCACCCGATGCAGAGCTAATCGCAGCTGTTCTGTCTGCGGTATCAGAAGACGAACGCACAATGATCGCGTCTGATCCTGCCATGATGCAAGTTGTCGAACTTGCCGAACAAATAGCTCCTTCCGATGCTTCTGTATTAATCACAGGTGAAAGCGGTGTCGGTAAAGAAGTCATGGCGCGCTTTGTCCACCAAAAATCTCGCCGTGCTGGTAAAACATTCATTTCAGTAAACTGTGCAGCTATTCCAGAAAACTTGCTGGAATCGGAGTTATTCGGACATGAAAAAGGCGCGTTCACAGGCGCAATGACACGCCGCATTGGTAAATTTGAAGAAGCCAATGGTGGTACACTCCTCCTTGATGAAATTTCCGAAATGGACGCGCGCCTTCAGGCCAAACTTTTGCGTGCTATCCAAGAGCGTGAAATTGACCGTGTTGGCGGCAACAAGCCAGTGAAAGTCGACATCCGTATTCTAGCAACATCAAATCGTGACCTTGCCGAAGCTGTTCGTTCTGGTGATTTCCGGGAAGACCTTCTTTATCGCTTGAACGTGATGAACCTCCGTATTCCAGCTTTGCGTGAACGCCGCTCAGATTTAGTAAAACTATCTGATTTCTTCATTGATAAATATAGCGCAGCAAATGGCTTACCTAATAAAGAGCTATCTGATGAAGCGCGCGAACAAATCAACAGCTCACGCTGGCCCGGAAATGTGCGTGAACTTGAAAACGCAATGCACCGCGCTGTCATATTATCACGCGGCCCCGTCATCGAAGCTGACGCCATTCGCACTCCAGATGGTGCTCCTCTTTCAAGTTCAACAGGTCACAGCAATTACGAATCTCAAATAGACCTAACTGTGCAACGTGCCACAGAAACAGCACACACAGCCATCACTGCTGGCCTAGCAAGTGTGCAGGTTGGACGCACTGTTGCTGAAGTAGAACAAGACTTAATCCTATCTACTTTAGATCATTGTTTGGGAAATCGGACACACGCCGCCAACATTTTGGGTATTTCAATTCGTACCCTCCGCAACAAACTTCGCACATATACAGACGCCGGAGTTGAAGTAGCAGCTCCTGGTGAAACACGGGCAGCAGGCTAAAATTCATGGCTGAAGCAAGTAATAACACAAGCGGCATTTCTTTTGGTGGGTTGGATTTCAACGCCATCGCAAAAGGTGCGGCCAAAGGTGAAGTCGCGCTAGGGCTTGGTGTGATGACATTGATCGTCATGCTGATCGTTCCGCTTCCAGCATTTCTGCTCGACTTCATGCTGGCTATTTCCATCACATTCTCTGTACTGGTGTTGATGACAGCCTTGCTTATCCAAAAGCCTCTGGAATTTTCTTCATTCCCAGCGGTATTGTTACTTGCAACAATGCTCCGCCTCGCACTGAACATGGCCTCCACACGCCTCATCTTGTCAAAAGGTGATCAAGGACCAGAAGCCGCAGGTAGTATCATCAAGACATTCGGATCTTTCGTAATGGGCGGCAATTACGTGATCGGCGTGATTGTTTTCATTATCCTCGTGATCGTAAATTTCATGGTTATCACCAAGGGTTCAGGCCGTATTGCTGAAGTTGCAGCACGTTTCACCCTAGATGCAATGCCCGGTAAGCAAATGGCGATCGACGCTGACCTATCAGCTGGTATGATCAACGAAGATGAAGCACGCACGCGTCGTAAAGAACTTGAAGGCGAAAGCAGTTTTTTCGGAGCAATGGATGGTGCGTCAAAATTCGTGAAGGGAGACGCTATGGCTGGTCTCCTCATCACGATCATCAACATTATCGGTGGAATTCTAATCGGTGTAGCACAAAAAGGCCTACCATTCACAGAAGCCGCTCAAACATACACAATGCTAACAATTGGTGATGGTCTGGTATCGCAAATCCCAGCACTCATCATCTCAGTCGCTGCTGGTATGCTTGTGTCGAAAGCTGGTGTTGATGGGTCAACAGACAAAGCACTCGGAATACAACTCATGGCTTCTCCGCAAGGATTATCCATGGTCGCAGGAATTGCTGCTTTTGCTGGTCTTTTACCCGGAATGCCAATTATCCCATTCTTCCTCCTAGCTGGAGGCGCTGGATATGGAGCATGGAGAGCTGCTGCCGCAAGAGAAGCAACGGCCAAAGCCAAAGAGATCAAAGAAAACGAAATCATTTCAGATGCTCGCAAACCAACAGAAGAAGCACCAATCAGTGACAGCATTGCTGTTGATGAGTTGAAAGTCGAATTGGGCTTTGGTTTGCTTTCACTGATCAATGAATCAGAAGGTCGCAAACTCACAGATCAGATAAAAGCTGTTCGTCGCCAAGTCGCATCTGAGTTTGGTTTCATCGCGCCGCAAGTTCGCATTGTCGACAATTTAGAAATTGGTTCGGAAAACTACCGCATCATGATCAAGGAAGTGGAATCTGGATCTGGTGCACTTCGCCCCTTGATGGATCTAGCAATGGATGCTTCTGGCGCTGCCGCCCCTATTGCTGGTGAGCGCGTTAAAGAACCTGTCTTTGGCCTTCCAGCCGTTTGGATTGATAAGTCATATAAAGAAGAAGCCGCAATGAACGGCTACACCGTCGTAGATGCAGCAACCGTACTTACCACTCACTTTACCGAATTAGTAAAAGATAACATGGCTGACCTGATGTCATTTACGGCCCTAAAAGAGCTAACGGATGATCTGCCGGCTGCTCAAAAAGCGCTATTAGAAGACATCGTGCCCAACCAAATTACAATGTCAGGTATTCAGCGCGTCCTTCAAAACTTACTACGTGAGAAAATATCTGTACGCGATTTTGCAACAATACTTGAAGCAATTGCTGAAGCATCAGGTGCCTCAACAGATCTCATGCAAATTACAGAACATGTGCGCACTCGCCTTGCGCGCCAGCTTTGTAATGCCAACCAAGCGCATGATGGCCAATTATCAGTTGTCACTCTTTCACCAGCTTGGGAACAATCATTTGCTGAAGCACTCATTGGTGAACCCGGCGCGCGCCAGCTCGCGTTAGAGCCATCAAGATTGCACGAGTTTGTAAATGAAATGCGCCGCGTGTTTGAAGCAGCGGCACAAACTGGAGATACACCAGTTCTCCTCACATCTGCCCCGATCCGTCCATATGTGCGCTCACTTGTTGAACGTTTCCGCGCACAAACCGTCGTCATGAGCCAAAATGAAATTCACCCCAAAGCCCGTTTACGCGGTGCAGGGTCAATCTAGAAAAGTAACCCCGATATGACCAGTCAGTATATTAAACTCAAAATGCCAATCAGGAGGCCACTACCATGAGAATGAAACTATTCTCCGCAGCCACCGTGGAAGAAGCCATGGAAAAAATGCGGGCAGAATTAGGCTCGGATGCGGTAATACTCTCTACCCGCAATGAACCTGGTTGTGTGGAAGTGAGAGCCGCAGTTGAGCGCGCACCGAATGCACGTTTCGCGACACCAATTTTCTCCGAAACTCGGCCAACCTTCGACCATACAACACGTGACCGCATCCGCGATGTCATGAATTGGCATGGTGCACCTAGTGGGTTTACTGACATAGTCACCAATGCTGGCCTTAAATTAATGGGCAATACAGCAGATGCTGGTCCAGCAATGGCAGCTGGACTTGAAGGCGTTTTGTCTTTTTCTCCAATTCATTCAGATACGCGCAAATCAATTCTTCTCGTGGGCGCTCCTGGTTGTGGTAAAACATCTACAGCCGCAAAACTTGCCGCTGTTACCCGCAATTCCCCCCTTGGATTAAAAGCGACGTCTGCTGATTTTGATGCAGCAGGTGGTCACGCTAGATTGTCAGCTTATGTTGGCCGCCCTGATGTTGGTTTGTTTAAATCTCCTGAAGCACTCCAAAAACATCTGGCAGCGAGAACGCCATCAGAGCGCAAACTCGTGATAGATGGTCCAGCATTTAACCCAGTTGATAGCAATGAAATCGCCCGCCTTCGCAACCTTCTCTACAATGTAGATGTCGAACCAATTTTAGTTATGTCCGCAGAAGGACATCCTGAAGATCTGGAAGATAATGCACGTGCTTTCGCAAGTGTTGGTGTTAGAAGGGCAATTTTAACTAAATTAGATGTAGTAAGACGTAGAGGTGGTGCTTTTGCTGCAATTTCTTCTTCGCGGTTAAGCATCGCTCAACTAAGTTTGACGCATTCTATATCAAATGGGCTAATTCCAGCGACACCTTTGCGAATCGCAAGGCTACTCCTAGAAACCGCCCCAGATAATGGATCAGGATCTAACATGTCATATAGAGGAGCTGCATAATGTCGTTCTCTGGCAAAAAATCAGGACACATGTCCTCAGCGCCCCGCATTGCGCCAGCTCAGATCTTGGCTGTTGCTTCAGGAAAAGGCGGCGTGGGTAAGACTTGGCTGTCTACAACTCTCGCTGCTTCCTTTGCAAAAGCAGGAAAAAGAACTCTCCTCATTGATGGCGATTTTGGTTGTGCAAATGTTGATGTTCAATTGGGTATCGCACCTGACACCGACTTAGCCGCCGTTATGGCTGGATGGGTAGAACTTGACGATGCTGTAACCCCAGTTAATGGCGGTGCAGGCACTCAAGGTGGATTTGATGTCCTACCCGGTCGTTCAGGTTCAGGTGTATTGGCCGAACTTCCAAAAGACGATGCAGCAAGACTTGCAGCAGGTCTCACAACATTAGCCATGCAATATGATATGGTACTTGTTGATCTTGCAGCCGGTATTGATGCAAACGTTATGCGCTTAGCAAGGGCTGCCGACCGTGCCCTCGTCGTCGCCAATGACGAACCCACATCAATGACAGATGCATATGCATTTATCAAAGTGCTTCGTGGATACGCACCAAGCGTCACACCTTGGATTGCAGTCAACATGGCAGATACTCGCGTTGCCGGGCGTCGTACATATGAAGCCTTGGCCCGTGCAAGTCAGACTTTCCTTGGCTTCCGTCCACCATTGGCAGGTATTGTTCTTCGTGACTCTAAAGTCCGCGAAGCTATCCGTACACAGAAGACACTTCTATCAATTCACCCCAACGCTCAGGCAGCTATTGATGCTGAACAAATTGCGGAAGCAATTTTACGCGGTGGAGCTGATTCAATCGCCGAAGCGAGTTAGTTTTAAAAGATAGACAAAAGAAAAACCGCTCTTAACAGAGCGGTTTTTTTTATCTTTATTGTTCAGTGATGCAATTATTAAAATAAGAGTAAATACTGTTCATACAATTCAACATCTCAATCTAACATAGAAATTAAACATAATAATGTAGATTACTCCTAAACTCAGGGGTGAATCGTGTTGATTACAAAAATAGTATCACAATTTCAAATACGTGAAGACGAGCCGGAGATAAACCGCGCTCGCTACAATGCTATCAAGACACAACTACCTGTGGGATATTTGCTGCTTACTTTTGCCAGCTTTGGTATGAGTTTCACACATATGCATCTACTTCCAGCATATACACTTTTCCCTGTCCCTTTTCTTTTTTTGTTAATTGCTGCCATTCGCACACCTGAAGCATTCAAAAATAAAAAAACGTGCCTAACAGACAAGCAAATAGTTTCTCGGTTAAAACTGTCTGTAAAACTATCCCCCGTAATCGGGTTATTAGTTTTTTGTTGGAGCACCTATTTATTTGAAGCTGGCGATGGTGAATTGAGAGGCTTAGTTCTACTCTTCACAGGCGTAACTGTAGTTGGTGGTGCAATGACACTTCTGGCAGTCCCCCAAGCAGCTAAAGCTATGTTGCTATCTAATATTCCACTAACTGTTATTTATCTTTTGATGAAGCTTGATCCAGTTTATGCAGCATCAGCTCTTAATTTTGCTATGGTTGCCGGTGTCCTACATCTAGCAATTTTAAGCCAAGATAGAAGTCTTACAGACATTGTCCGCCATCAAGCAGCACTGCTTGGCCAAAGTAAACGCCTAGCGCACTTGAACTCTAAAACATTGAGGTTGGCGAATACGGATCCACTTACAAAATTACCAAACCGTCGTAGCTTTTTTCAAACTCTTGATGACACAATAGAAGATTACCAAGAAACAAACCAAGAATTTGTTTTGGCCCTCCTTGACCTGGATGGATTTAAACCAGTCAACGATGTTTTTGGCCATTCAGCAGGAGATCATCTGCTAAAGTCCACAGCTCGACGCCTATCAAAACGTATAGGAGAAAATGTTATTGTTGGCCGCTTAGGTGGAGATGAGTTTGGCTTGCTCTTCTTAAAGCCGGACGATGACCAAACGATGTTAAAAAGAGCTGCGGACATCTGCAACACCCTTCGGGAACCTTTCAAATTAGAGGAAGGCACAGCAAATATCGGCGGAACAATAGGATTAGCGCGTTTCCCACGTGCAGGTGATGCACGCTCCACATTATTCGACCGCGCAGATTATGCTCTATGCTATGCAAAACAACACTCTAAAGGTGTACCAATATTTTTCTCAGAGCAGCATGAAGATTCAATAAGAGATGCCTTAGCACTAGAAAAAGGCCTTACAGAAGCCAATTTAGAACAAGAATTATATGTCGAATTTCAACCGATTATAGATACAAGCCAAAACCGTGTCGCCGGTTTTGAAGCCCTAGCGCGTTGGTATAACCCAGTTCTCGGCCAAGTCTCACCTGTAGACTTTATCACAACCGCAGAGCAAGCTGGCAGTATCCGAGTTTTAACCAACATTTTGTTGAAACGCGCACTGGAAAGCATGCAAGATTGGCCTGAAGATATCTATATGGCATTCAACCTTTCAGCTGTGCTTTTATCATCCCCCACTTGTTTGCAACGCCTCATTTCTATTGTTGAAGAAGCTGGGATTGCGCCATCTCGTATTGTCTTTGAAATAACAGAAACCATGATTATGCAGGATTATGACCGAGTCATTGAATCTCTGCACTATATCCGTAAACAAGGCTTCTCACTCGCACTTGATGATTTTGGGACAGGGTATTCAAGTCTCAGCTATGTGCAGAAAATGCCAATCACCCGTCTTAAAATCGACCGTGCTTTTATCAAGGATATGGCCAAAAAGCCTGCTGATCGTAACATCGTCCGTACGATTGCTGACTTATGTCGCAACCTCAATCTTGATTGTGTTGTTGAAGGTGTCGAAACAGAAAGACAATTACAGCTCGTGACAGACCTGGACCTGCATTACATTCAAGGCTATTATTTTAGCCGACCACTCGCTCCGACAGCTGCTTTAGCGTTTGCTCAATTTATGAATTCAAACACAGAAACAGCAGATCAGTTGCCTCCCCCCAGAGATATCTCATTTAACTGGAGTGGTATAAACAAAAATACCCTATCACCGCAAAACCTTCACATGAAGAAACAGCAAAAGTCTTAAGCGCGCCGCGTTAATGCAGCTTCATCTAGCTGAGCCTGCTCTTTGGTATTTAAATCTTGCTTCGCCCTAAAGTCATATTTAGCTTCCAAATTCTCTAATTTGGATTTTTCTTGATAAGCAAGGATCAGTCTTTCCCGAACGTGAGAAATACTCTGCTCGATTTCAGCAATCTTTGCTTCAATCCGCTCATTCTCCCATTTCTGACGTGCAATATATGCGGGCATGCTACCCAACATATTCAAGTCAAGCTCATCTTCTGCCATGGCTTGCTCAACATCCATCTTCGCTTGAGCACTAGCCTTCTTCATTCTTAATTCTTCAATATGCGCCTGTGATTTTGCGATTTCCACAGCAATCATATCAATATTTCGTTGGGCAAGCTTTATGAGTGTCGGAAGAGATTTCATACAAATATTTCTGAGCTAAAATTACAAAAAATAGGTAAAGGTATTGCGTTTAATTGCCGCCTAATTGACGTGCGAGAGATGCCCGATTTTCACTCCGGCGCTCTCCCCCTTGCGCTGCCATTGCTGCTTCTGCGGCATGAATATGTGGATTTGGTACCGCTTCTGTGTTCATTCCCAAAACCTGAGCCAGCATCGCAAATGTTTCCTCGGGAGGAGAATTTTCATTCACATGCTGCGTCAGTATTTTTTCTATATCAGGGGATAACTGCACAGCTCGGTCCACTTCTGGGTCTGCCCCGCGCGCATATGCACCAATCCGCACCAATTCTTCCATATCAGAATAAAGCGACATCAACCGGCGAGCCTGCCTCGCAATTTCTGCTGTTTCTGGCGTATAAAGATGGCTTGCCAATCGTGACAAAGATTTAAGCACATCTATCGCGGGATAGCGCCCTCTCTCTGCAATTTTACGATCCATCACAATATGCCCATCGAGAATACCACGTACGGCATCAGCGACCGGCTCATTGTGATCATCGCCATCCACAAGCACAGTGAATAAACCCGTTATTTGGCCTTGAGGCTGTCCAGCTGGTACGATTTTCCCCGGCCCCGCTCTCTCTAATAATTTAGGAAGTTCAGAAAAAACAGATGGCGTATACCCTTTGGTCGTTGGCGGTTCACCTGCGGCCAACCCAATCTCTCTTTGCGCCATCGCAAAACGGGTTACGGAATCCAGCAAACACAACACTTTATAACCTTGGTCTCTAAAATGTTCAGCAACCGCCATTGTCATCCATGCCGCCCGTCTACGGCGCGGCGCAGTTTCATCCGATGTAGCAGACACAACGACAGAACGCGCCAAACCTTCAATTCCTAGTGTGTCTTCAACAAATTCTCTTACCTCACGGCCACGTTCACCGATCAATCCAATCACCACGACATCAGCTTGTGCATTCCTTGCCAGCATCGACATCAAAGTTGATTTACCCACACCCGATCCAGCAAAGAGACCCATACGCTGTCCCACTGCACATGGTGCAAAGCCATCAAGTGCTCGCACTCCTAATGACATCGGCTCAGAAACCCGCGCTCTTGAGTGCGCAGCAGGTGGCACAGCCTTAATTTGCCGCGAAATTGAACCTTGCGCTAATGGTAAACCACCATCAACTGGCGCACCAAAAGCATCAACAACGCGGCCCAACCAAGAATTTGACACCCTAACAATTGCATCATCTGCAGAAAAACACACTGCAGCCCCTGGGCGCAAACCATCTACATCATCACATGCGAGGAAAACGGCGCGCTCACCTTCAAATCCGACTAGCTCACCACGCGGGCCTTCCTTGTTTCCAAAGCGAGCATAAGCACCTAAGCGCAATGCTTCAGCAGGTCCAGTCGCTTCGATTCGCAAGCCTTCAACAGCCACAACTCGACCCTCAAACATTTGTTTTTCAATATTTTTAATATCGTTGATAGCCTGTTGAAGCACGTGTTCTGAACCCTCACCGAGTCGCTTTGTGTCAAGATATGACAAGCGAAATTTTCTAACTTTTCTGACTCGGCAGAATGTGCCCATTGCACTAAGCATGAGTTAACGAAAGCGATTCTCTTAGGAAATTTTACAAAAAATAAGTGGAATTTTTTCACAACTTTACGTGCTTTAATTAAGGTATCGCAAAGAGGTGTGAAGACGCGTTAACTATTCTTAAAGAGTTAATATGCTTGATTGTTAATGGTTAATACGTTGATATAAACGGAAGTGATTCGGGAGAGCCTTATGCGGGTCTTGTTGATAGAAGACGATGATGCGGTTGCACGCAGCATTGACCTAATGTTGAAAGCCGCTGGCTTTAACATCTACATAACGGATTTGGGGGAAGAAGGCGTAGACCTAGGTAAGGTTTATGAATACGACCTCATAATTCTAGATTTATCATTGCCAGACATTTCTGGTTATGAAGTTTTGAAACAGCTGCGCATGTCGCGCATCAATACACCTGTATTGATCTTGTCTGGTAACCCTGACATCGAAGCTAAAGTCAAAACTCTTGGTTATGGGGCGGATGATTACCTCACAAAACCATTCAACAAAGACGAGCTTATCGCTCGTATCACGGCAATCGTACGCCGTTCTAAAGGCCACGCTGAAAGTGTTATCCGCACCGGCGACATCCTTGTGAACCTCGATGCCAAAACAGTTGAAGTTAAGAACCAACGCGTTCACTTGACTGGTAAAGAATATCAAATGTTCGAGCTTTTATCTCTGCGCAAGGGTACAACCCTGACAAAAGAGATGTTCCTAAACCACCTTTACGGCGGCATGGACGAGCCAGAACTGAAAATTATCGATGTGTTCATTTGTAAGCTTCGTAAAAAGCTACAAAAAGCAACAGGCGGTGACCACTTCATCGAAACTGTTTGGGGCCGTGGTTACGTTCTTCGTGACCCATCACCTCAAATTGCTGTAGACGCAGCTTAAGCTGCAACTGCGTCAAACTTAATTCTCCCATTTTGGGATAATGGCATAGACCGAATAACTAAACCCGCCTAGCGCAAGCTGAGCGGGTTTTTTGTTTCTATAACGCTAAAAACATAGCCTATTTAGGGCTTCATTTTGGATATGACCGATTGCTCACGCGCTGCAATTGTTAAAGTCTCACCATGACTAATTTGCTGATGATGCGCAGACAATGATTTGGCGTTAATAGCTGCTATGGCTTGATCAAGAAGATCGGCACGGCAAGCCAACTCCAATTTATATGGATGAAAATAAGTCCGGTCACGGCAAGCACGTTTTGCAGTCCTTTTGAGGACTGCATAATTGGCTTCTGCGGAAATGTTCGGATTATAGGAAAACTCAATTTCTTCAGTCACTTCTGCTTTGGCGCTGAGTGTAAAACACGCAAAAGCAGCGGTAAGAGCCAATATATTTTGAAATTTATTCATCGTTTTTCTCCATGCGAATTTTCTTGACACTTTTGATATTGATATTCACCTTTGCTATAACAATGTGAGAAAAACGAATGATCCCATCCATTATTGGATAGAGAACGATGAAAAATATAGACTGGTCTCTCCTGCAATCATTCGTAAACGTCTGCGAATATGGCTCATTCTCAGCTGCGGCTCGTGCAACAAATGGCAGCCAAGCTACGCTAAGTCGCCACATCACTATGCTGGAACAACAACTTGAAACCCGTCTCTTTGACCGTTTAGTGAGCGGCGTTGAACTAACGACAAAAGGCATTGATGTCCTTCGCCACGCTTCAAACATGGCCGATGCAGCGGGTCAGTTGTCAATGGCGACAGAAGGAGAAGACCAGGCCATATCAGGCACTGTTCGGGTAACAGCTGCAACTATGACAGCAACCTATATTCTTCCAGAGGTCATTAGCGAACTGCGCATTGAAGAACCTATGATCGATATTGAACTTGTCGCGTCAAACAGGACTGAAAACCTTGTTCGCCGAGAAGCTGATATCGCCATTAGAATGGCAACCCCTACTCAAGAAAATCTCTTTGCACGCAAACTAGGAGACATGGAATTTGGTCTGTATGGTGCCAAAGAATACCTAAACCGACACCCAGCTCCACAAACAGGAGAAGACTTACTTTCCCATAATGTCGTGGGTTTTGATACAAAAGACATTACTCTCCTGATTACTGCCATGAAAAAACATGGGATCGACGTCGATCGGGAATTTTTTACCTTCAGAAGCGATGATCACGTCGTGTGCTGGAAAATGGTAGTTGCTGGGTATGGACTAGGTATCATTCAACGCAAAATTGGTGATGCTGAACCCTTGGTTTCCCGCATAGATTTACCCAACACCATGGCGCGATTACCCATCTGGCTCATCGCGCATTCAGAATTAAAGACCAATCTTCGGGTTAGACGGGTTTTTGATTTTCTCGCCAAGAAAATCACAGACAAGTTATAATAATTAATACAAAATCAAAACACTAACTTATAAACAGAGCAGCATAACACCACATTTCCCGTCTGTTTATTCCAATCAATTTTACATAATTCCATCTTAAACCTGCTGAGCATAGACTTTTCGATGAATTGAGCGTTAACTATTCACCTTGGGACAAGGGGAAATGGACATATGCTAAATTCACGTACAAAACTGATAGGCATCGCGTTAAGCGCGCTTGGTGCAACATCTTGCGTATTCTTCAATACAGATGACAACACGCATGAACAAAAACCCTTTATAGAACCTCTCATACTCTCACAAAGCCAATGCTCTGGTGGGCCTAAAAAAACCACACAAACAGCACAAGATACTTCTCTGGAAACATCAATAAGCTTCGACTTTGCTAAGCCTTTCCCACTTCCAGACGATATTGTCGACATTTTCCACTATCCCATATCCACATCCAATAAAGATGCACAGCACTGGTTTGATACTGGGTTAGCGCATATGGCAAACTTCAATCACGACGAAGCAATTGCCGCTTTTCGCAAAGCACAAGAAATCGATGCAAACTGCGCCATGTGCTTTTGGGGCGAAGGCCTATCCTTTGGCAGCAATATCAATGCACCTTTTGATGCAAAGCGCGGTGCCGCCGGCTTGATCGCAGTTCAAAAAGCGCAAACACTGGCAAATAGTGCCTCAAATCGTGAAGCCGCTCTTATTGGCGCTTTAGCGACGCGCTATTCAAAATTGGAAGACGGCAAAACAGTAGAAAACGCAGAAACCTACGCAAAAGCCATGCATACCGTTGCGCAAGATTATGCAGATGACAAAACAATTCTCACACTTGCCGCCGAAGCCAATATGGACACGCAGCCTTGGGATTATTGGGAAGCTGGTGCACGCACTCCTAAAGGCCGCACCGCACAAACGCTTGAACTCCTTGAAACAGCCCTTTCAATAGATCCTGAATTTGCGCCGTCTATCCACCTTTACATTCACACAACCGAAGCCTCGGTGAACCCGTTTCGTGCCGAAAAATATGCAGACACTTTAGCACAGCAAAACCTTGGCGTTGGGCATCTCGTGCATATGCCATCCCATACCTATTTACGATTAGGTCATTGGAAAAAATCAAATGATGCCAACATAGATGCGATAGCTGCGGATGAAGCCTATATTGCCAACAGTAAAAACGGCATGGCTTATGCCCAATCCTACTACCCCCATAATGTTCATTTTCTCGTCGCAAATGCTCAACTTGGCGGCGATGCCTCAACAGCTCTGCAAATGGCAGACAAGCTAAAACAACTCGTCAAATTAGATCCAGATACTTTATCTCCATTCGGTGAGCACATCGCTGCAGCACCTATTTTCACGGCGCTCCAATTTGATGATTCCGATGCAGTTTTGATAGTGGAAAAGCCTGCTGACGCTCAGCTATACCTACTAACAGCTTGGCATTATGCGCGCGGCACATCTCTATTGCGCCAAGGTGATAAAACCGCCGCCAAGGCCGAACTTGCAGCATTAAGTAACCTGACAGACAAACCTCAAATCGCTGATTATGAAGCCTTTGGACTGCCAATGTCCGGCGTGATTGAAGTTGCGCGCCTAACGCTTGCAGGGCGCATTTCCGCATCCGATGGTGATCTTACAAAAGCAATTAACAAGCTAGATGAAGCTGCTGACATTCACGACCAGCTTTCCTATATGGAACCAACATGGTGGCATTACCCCACGCGGCAGACACTTGGCGCAATGCTCATTCAAGATGGTCAGTTTGACCGCGCCGAAAGAGAATTTTACAGAACGCTGATCAAATCACCCAACAATGCCTATGCCTTATATGGGCTAGCTGAAGCCTTCAAAGCACAAGGCGACACAATATCTGAAACTTATGCGCGTCATCTCTTTGATGACGCATGGATTGGCGAAACTGGAAAAACACCTGATATCTCAGACCTTTAATCGTCCGCTATACTTGCAAGCCTATGTCAGCGCCGATAGCGGAGGAAGCCCCTCCGCCGCCCACTCGACCTGCGCAAGCTTTCTAGACTAAAACCGCGAAAATAGATTTTCCATAAGCTTGAGCGCCAATTCATCATGATCTGAAATCGTGCCAGAAAGCATTAGATTAAATTGCTGATCATCAATTTCCGCCCAAAGCGCGGTATCACCTGCATAGCTATCATTTGCCGGACGCGTCAAAATAACAGCGCGATCACCTAAATCTGCGATTTCTTCTCCGCCCAGCTCAAGCATTCTGTTTAAATCAGTGTCGCCCTGCTTATAGCGCGCAAAAGTTACGCTCTTAGCAGTCGTGCCATATCCTGCATTCCATTTACAGCCAGCCACGCCATATGCCGAGCTATATAAGCCACTGTCTGCATCTGCACCGATCAAATTTGCAATACTTTCATCCGACCAGATTGAACAAAAATCAATCGCAGGCTTAATCTCACGCATTTGCTTGTCTATGCTTGGAGCCGTTGGCAATTTTGCAGCAATCTCTTCAGCCGTCACCGTCAACAATTCAGCATTCGTGTCCATGCCGGTTACAAAAATCGTGACCAGCTTATCATCCTGCTCAAACCCCATCGCATAGGCTAATTCTTTATCCCAAGCTGTGTCGTACAATATCGCAGCATTTTGCCCAGGCCCAGCCTGCTCTTTGATAACTGGCGGCGTTTCAAGGTTATATTTGCGATCTTGAAGCGGTGTCGCACTTGCCTTTGGTTCTACAGAGACTTGCACCGAAAAGCCCGCATTCTTAGACCATAAACACAACTCATTAGACACTTCTCTACGCAGTAGCTCATGGTTTGTTTTTACTGTTGCTATGGCTGTACTGTCTGACAAGAAAGGACACGGAGCCGTCTCCACAACTGTCTCACTAACAAGGCCAAATAGCGCATCGCGCTCCAATGGTGCCTGCGTCAAACTAAAGTCAATTTTAGCCTCAGCCTCTTTATTTTCTGGTGAAAGCAATGAAGAAGCCTGCTCAGACGATTGCTCTGCTGGAGCAGAAGCGACACCGTCCGATGCGCTTTCATTGCCGCAAGCTCCAACGCTTAAACCAGCGATTAAAGCTGCGCAAAGCCACACATTTTTATTAATCATCAGCTATCTCCCCACTTTCGCTATATTGTGTATAGCCGGAAAACAGGTAGATGAACACTTCGCTTTTTATGAGCTTAAATTCATCAAAAATCTAAACTCGCGCCGCCAACATCCGCATCAGCCTTTCATTTAGCTCGCGCTGCTCAGCCTTGCCCTTCAGCTTGGCACCGTCAGAAAACTGCGCATAGAAACGAACACGGCGAGAGTTCTTAATCGCCGCCGCCGCCGCGACACCGCCAATCACCGAATTAGCCCAAGTCACAATCGCTTTTTGTCCCCAGACAAATTCCGGCAACATGAAATTTGCGCCCGCTCCCGGCAGGCCAGCAAGCCCAGACGCCAGTACAGCCTTCGTCCAATCGCTAGACTTGTCCCACCAGCGTATCCACCAGCTATCGCGAATTTGAACGGCAACAATCTCTTCTAGGCGGTAGTTTACAGCTCTAAGCTTCCCCCCTTCACCGACATATAATTGCATACCGGAACGCACAAATTTGGCTTTCGGGTGAGGAAGAAAATCTCCGCCTATAACTTCAATTTTCAAGAATTTCCTCCATGCTCATAAGTAGGAGAATACAAAACGCTACTTGCGCTTTTCAATCAAGAGGTTTGCTTGATATCGGCTGTTTATTCTGCTTCACAAATCGCCACCAAAACCCCAAAGCAACAGCATTAAAAATCAAGGCTGTCATAATAGTTGGCAATATAGCTGCATCCCCAACATCTTGCCATAATAGCTTACTGACAATCAGCTTGAGCACACCACCCAGATTGGCGACCAACACACCTGTCCAGAAACTTCGTCGCCACAACGCCGTAGCCAACAATCCTAGAAACACCACGACAAGAACCACAAAGCCGATAAATCCATATAGAGACAGCGCCTCAAGCATTTGTCGTTCGCTCTCTAAAAACGCCACCACATAAGGCTTTGGGCTCTCAGGTGCGGGAAACACTATTGCGCTCAACGGAAAGAAAAGCCCTAGCGCAATCAACAAAACTGGGCGACGAAACCAAGCCGCAGCACAAAAGGCAATGATGATCAAAGGACGGATATACCAACTCCACTCATTATGGTGTCGTGCCCACGCCCAATCTATCAAGTCAGGAAGAAAGTCCATTTCCGTCCCTATCAAACAAGTTTAGAACGCGCGACTTCAAGCTGAAGGCGCTTAATCTCTTTCATCAGCGCAAACCGATTAATTTAACTATACAGTCATGCACAGGAAGAAAAAGGTTCAAAAAAGTTTGAACTTACATAAAACTATATGGCTCAATATCCAGAGACACGCGCACTGAACTAGACAATTTTATACGCTCACGCCACGCAGATAAATAAGCTGAAAGGTCCACATTTCGGTTTGCGCGTATCAGCATACGACGGCGATGACGCCCACGCAAAACCGCAATCGGTGCCGGTGCCGGTCCCCAAATATCCACACCATCCGCATTGGGCGCACCGCGCACAAATGTTGCTGCTGCATCATCAGCCGCAAGTGAATTTTCTGCCGAAATCACCACAGCAGCCAAACGTCCAAATGGCGGAAAGCCCAACTCTTCGCGTGATTTCATTTCCAATTCCATGAACCAATCACGATCATTAGCTAGCAATGCCTGAATACTTGGAGAATCTGGTGCATAGGTCTGGATAATTGCGCGACCGGGTTTATCCGCCCGCCCAGCGCGCCCGGACACCTGCGAAAGCAGCTGAAAAGTGCGTTCCCCCGCGCGAAGGTCAGAGCCTTGCCCGCCCTTAAGTCCGGAATCAGCATCCACTGCGCCAACCAATGTCAGATTTGGGAAGTTATGCCCTTTGGCCGCAATCTGCGTACCAATCAAAATATCAACTTCACCCTGCTCCATGCGTGAAATTATGCCATTGAGTTCTTCAGGGTTTCGGGCCGTATCCGATGAAAACACCTCAACACGCGCACCTTGAAACAACCCGCGCACCTCTTCGGCCAAGCGCTCCACCCCCGGCCCAACGCCCATTAGCGAATCTGCCGCGCCGCAATGGGGGCAATTCACCGGCTTCTTCATGGAAAACCCAGTAAGGTGACACACCAGCATTCCCGTATAGCGATGTTCGGTCAGCCAACTTTCAGTGTCCGGCGCTTTAAGACGCTCGCCGCATCCTTTACAGATCACCAAAGGCGCATAACCACGACGGTTGAGATATAATAATGATTGCTCTCCCGCATCCAGATTTTGCTCAAGTGCATCCACGAGCAAAGGCGAAAGCCAACAATCTTTCGCCGGTGGATTTTCCTTCATATCTGCCAGTAAAATATCCGGCAGAACAGCCGCACCCGGCCGCGCTAAAAGTTTTATATGCTGATAACGCCCCTGATAAGCATTCGCCAATGTCTCAAGCGATGGCGTAGCAGACGCTAGCACAACAGTTGCCGATCCTAAATGCGCGCGCATAACGGACAAATCCCGCCCCTGATAGACTGCCCCTTCATCCTGCTTATAAGAACCATCATGTTCTTCATCGACAATGATCAAGCGTAAATTCTGGAACGGCAAAAACAACGCCGATCGCGCCCCGACAACAATCTGCGCACGTCCAGCCCCCACTTCACGCCAAACACGGCGACGCTCTTTTTGTGTTGCATTAGAATGCCATTCTGCAGGCGCTGCCCCAAACCGATTTTCAAAACGTTCTCTGACAGCTTGGGTCAATGCGATCTCAGGCAGCAAAACCAATATTTGAGCATCAGGCTCTGTTCGAAGCGCTTCGGCGATAGCTTCAAAATAAACTTCTGTTTTACCCGACCCCGTCACACCATCCAGCAATATTGGCTTAAATTCTTTGCTACGCACAGCCTCACATAATGAATCAGCACCCGCTTGTTGCTCATCTGTCAGATCAAAGCCTTTGAGCTCAGAATTAGGCTTGCCAAATGGCTTATCAATGGGCGCTTCATGTTGCGCTAAAGCACCGCTATCCACCAAACCTTTTACAACACCAGTTGAAACATCAGCTTGGCGCGCAAGTTCTGCGGCAGTCATGCCCTGATCCGCACTTTGCGGTGCAATATCCAAAACTTTCTGCCGCGCCGGTGTTATGCGGGGCAAATCACTTTTCGTGCGATACACATAGGTTTCAGTTGGAGACGGCAATAATGCATCACGCGATCGCAAACACATTGCCAACATATTGCCCATTGGCGTGCAGGTATATTTTGAAGATCGCTCCACAAAATCGCGCGTCACTTGCGGCATTAATGGCGTAGCTTCCAACACCTCTTCAACATATTTTAAAGGCCGTTTTGATGGTCCTTGTTTTAATCCCCAGACAACCCCTGTCACAGACCGCGCTCCCAGAGGCACAGTGACAAAAGCGCCAACTTCAACTTTCATATCTTCATGCAAACGATAGTCGAATGCTTCGGGCAGAGGCATTGGCAACAACACGCTGGCGATCTGATATTCAGGACCGAGCTGAAATTCTGTTTCGGGAAAAAGACTCATATCCGTGTTTTCGCCTGTTGATGAAGCCGCGACAAGCACCATTCGCATTTTTCCAACAGAAAACCTGCACCCATTCGACACTGCGTCCACACTGAATTAACTTCAACACGGCACAATATCGATATGGACAACACAATTTCTACACACACGCACACACATGCACACGCCCCGAACACAGCTTCGCAGGCGCTATATGCCTTCGTGGAACACCTCACCCACGAACGAAGAATGTCTGAACACACGATAGACGGCTATCGCCGCGATGTGGGAAATTTCCTTGGGTTCTTAGTCAACCATTTAGGCGGCGAAGCGCACGTCAATGACCTTGTCAATCTAACACCCAGTGATGTGCGCGCTTGGCTTGCATTTCGCCGCGCCAATGATGATTTACAGGCCACATCTATCAGCCGCGCATTATCAGCTGTACGCGCATTTTTTAAATATCTAGATCACCAGCTTGATAAGCCTAATGCTCGCATCCAGATGGTCAAAGCTCCCAAACGTCCGCAACGCCTGCCTCGCCCAGTCTCGCAAGAGATTGCAAAAAACCTTTTAAAAGAGGTTGAAAATCAAGATGTTGAGCCCTGGATTGCTGCACGAGATGCCGCCATGGTCGCGCTCATGTATGGTGCTGGACTTCGTATTTCAGAAGCGCTTTCCTTAACCGATGCCGATGTTCCAGCAAGAGATATTTTGCGCATTCAAGGTAAAGGAAATAAGGTACGTCTTGTTCCGCTTATCCCTGCAGTACGCGATGCGCTCAATGTATATTATGAAAAGCGCCCATTTTTAAGCGATGAAGAAGGCCCGCTATTTCGCGGGGTAAAAGGCAAGAAACTCAATCCTCGCATTATTCAAAAACTCATTGAAAAACTGCGTATTAGCATGGGTTTACCAGATACAGCCACCCCCCATGCTCTGCGCCACTCATTTGCAACACACCTCCTTGCCAATGGGGCAGACTTGCGCTCAATCCAGACTTTACTTGGACATGCCAGCCTATCATCAACCCAAATATATACAGGCGTAGAAGCAGACAGATTGAAAGCCATACACAAAGCAGCCCATCCTCGCGCTTAGCAAGAATGGGCTGAATTTATTGTATTTTTAGTCGCTAAAACTTAGCGAGCAAAGCTTGGTTTACGGCGCGGTTTGCCATCAGATGGTCCACTGCGTTTAGCTCCATTGCCACTAGGTTTCTTAGGCGAGCTAAAACCACCATCATTGCGGCGGAAATCCGGTCCATCTTCAGACCGTGGACCACGTTTCTTGAAACGGTTTCCATTACCTTCACCATCAGCACGGTTAGAACCGCCGCCTTTACCTGGGTAAGTTGGACGCTCAGAACGCCCGCGTGGTGTTTGCTTGCGCTCACCATCGGCAGACTTTTTCTTATTCCAAGTGCGCTCTCCGCCCTCAGAACGGCCGCCCTCAGAACGGCCACCTTCTTTGCGATCATTACCCCATGAACGACCATCAGCAGCGCGTGTTTTATCATAGTTTGTACGAGGACGCGGGTTTGATCCCTCATATCCACGACTTGGAGGACGCTCACCTGCCATACGTTCATCACGGTTAGGCGGTCTACGATCACCACCATCACGGCCTTGGTATCCACCACGACTTTCATCACGTCCACCTTCACGGCGTCCTTGATAGCCACCGCGACCTTCGTTGCGACCACCTTCAGAACGACCTTGATAACCGCCACGACCTTCTTCACGACCACCTTCACGGCGACCTTGATAGCCACCGCGGCCTTCTTCACGACCACCTTCACGGCGTCCTTGGTATCCACCACGGCCTTCTTCACGACCACCTTCACGGCGACCTTGGTATCCACCACGGCCTTCGCTACGGTTATCACGGCGTCCTTCTGATCTACCTTCAGAACGCTCACCTTCAGGACGTTCGCGTCGTGCGAAACGGTCATCACGGTTTGGACGCTCTTGACGTTCCCCACCTTCAGAACGCTTAAAGCGATCTTGACGACCTTCATAGCGAGGCTCTGAACTTGCTTCAGCACGGAATGGACGTTCTTCACGTTGAGGGCGATCTTCACGCTGTGGACGATCATCACGCCCTTTGTAACCGCCGCCATCGCGACCACCACGACCTTCTGAGCGACCACGACCACCATCACGTCCGCCACGTCCGCCATCGCGACCACCACGGCCACCGTCACGACCGCCGCGTCCACCATCGCGTCCACCACGTGCACCATCTCTGCCGCCGCGTCCACGTGGACGCTCTTCAATAACAGGGGTGGCATTTGCAGTGATTTCTTCAGCTTGGTCGATAAATCCTTCTGGAAGATCCACGATAGGAATTTTCATACGGATTTGACGTTGAATATCAAGCAAGTATTTCTTTTCGTCACGAGACACAAAAGAAATCGCTTTACCTTCACGCCCTGCACGCGCAGTCCGCCCAATACGGTGAACATATTGCTCTGGTACGTTTGGAATTTCATAGTTGAACACGTGCGATACGCCCGGGACATCAATACCACGCGCTGCAATATCAGTTGCCACAAGCACTTTTGAATCACCATTACGAAATGCTTTCAAAGCGCGTTCACGCTGAGCTTGAGATTTGTTTCCGTGGATAGCACCACAACGGATACCAGCATTCATCAATTTAGAAACAACTTTGTCTGCACCATGTTTGGTACGCGTAAACACCAATGCACGGTCAATTGATTCATCTTGTAAGTTCACAAGAAGCAATGGACCTTTTTGTGCTTGGTTCACGTGAGACATAGTCTGTGTCACGCGCTCAGCAGTTGTAGACTCTTGAGCAATCGACACTTTTTTCGGGTTTGTCAAAAATTGGTTTGCCAGCCCTGACACGTTTGATGGCATTGTCGCAGAAAAGAACAATGTTTGGCGTTCTTTTGGAACAGCAGCAGCAATACGGCGCAATGGGTGAATAAACCCAAGATCAAGCATTTGGTCTGCTTCATCAAGAACAAGTTTCTCGACGTAAGAAAGATCAACAGCGCCCTGCTCCATCAAGTCAATCAAACGACCCGGTGTTGCAACTAAAACGTCTGCACCACGGTGTAGATCACGCATTTGTTTACGAATAGGAACACCACCGAAAACTTTCAGTACGCGCAATGAAAGACATTGGCCATATTTGCTGAATGCTTCAGCAATCTGGCTCGCAAGTTCACGCGTTGGCGCAATAACAAGGCAACGCACAGCACCAGGACCGGGCATGTCTGGAAGTTTACAAAGGTGGTGAAGAAGCGGCAAAGCAAAAGCTGCTGTTTTACCTGTACCTGTTTGAGCGATACCTAGAATATCGCCGCCTTCCATAACCAATGGAATAGCTTGTGCTTGAATTGGAGTCGGTGTTTCGTAGCCTTCTTTATCCAAGGCTTTAAGGACTGGACTAGCCAGATCAAAATCAGAAAATTTTGTCACGATTTACTTTCGCATACATGTGAACGCAAAATATAATCAGGCCCCTTTCTCATCAGAAAGGCGCACGGGCGCTCGTTAAAGAGACGACCCGCGTGAATTGGGGCGTTTGTGGAATGTGCGTCTCAGGGGGCCAGCTCAAGTGCGGATTTCTCCCGCGCGTGCTTCACGCTGCCAGTCTTACCCATGCGTTTTGTGGAAACGCATCGCAGTCGGCCGTATGCTAGACTTCATCAGATAAGTCAAGTGGGATGCTGCCATGCAATTGTGCAAAGACGAAACAACACCTGACTTCGATTTGATCTAACAAGTAGTTATTTTTTCGAAGATGTTTCCAATACTGAGAGAAATTCTTCTGAAAATGGCTTGCGCCACACTTCAGGACTTCCATCCGTTTGAGCCGGTTCAACAGCTAGAATATCTGCAATCATTCCGTGAACGTTGACGTTCTCAAACACATCAATTGTTTCACCCGATTTAAACGCAGGGCCCGCTGCAATGAAGGTCGCATGCATATCCCTTAACGTGTTTAAATATCCATGATTACCTTTAGGGCTTGCTGTCCAACCGCGTTCCTTTGCTTTGACTTCAGCATTTCGCGTTGTCACAAACCAGTCGGGATCTATCGTCACCATGATCGGCGGTGTTCTATCATGCGGTGCTGAACCTTCAGGTCTGTGCGTGTAGACCTCTTCGCCAAGCCTAGCCATCATGTGCGGATGAGCGTTTTGCAATTGAGCAAGTAACATTGGTGTATCATTGGCATTTAATGGCCAAATCGCCGCAAACGGCCCTAAATCAAGATTACGTTCCCGCACCAATGACACGTCAATATAATCATCAAGATAGATCTTCTTTTCAAAATCAACATTCAACATGCCGTGATCTGATACGATGATTATATTTGTTTCTTCTAGTATCTCACGCTCTTTTAAGCCATCCAGAAGCTTGCCAACCATACCATCCATTCGTGAAATGGCGGCTTTTTCTTCTGGCGAGTCAACGCCAAAACGATGTGCGTTCACGTCAATATCATCATGATAAAGCGTAATAAAATGAGGGCGAGCATCGCCTGCGCGGTCCAAATGCTCCAAAACCATATTAACACGTTCGTGCGGAAATTTCGTCATTAGGTTTGAATAGGCAATTGAATATGTCGGACCAATTTCATTGATACTGGCTTCGGACCCAACCCAACCAGCAGTGGCGGTACGCACGCCTTGTGATTCAAGTATATTCCAAATTGGAACACCGTCATCCCACCATTTTTCAACGGATGAACTATCATTAGTAAAGGTCTCGTCAAAAACTGGATCATAAGGACGGTTGACTAGAAAGCCGTGATTTTCAGGATGCAATCCAATCGCTAAAGCGTAGAAATTAGGAAATGTCTTGGAAGGAAAGACGGGTTGCATCCCCTTGGCCCGCACACCACGCTGGACCAGACTATCAATATTGGGCGTATCTGCTCTATCTACACCATCCCATCTCAAACCATCTAAGCCGATCAAAATGACAGTTGAACGCTCTGAGTGAGCATTTTCATAACCATCAACCACCTCTGATATTGATGTCGTATTTTCAGGAGTTGTCGTACAAGTCGCTAACCCCAAAAAGAGAATAGCTAATAAACTTGAGAACCTAAATTGATGTGGCATGAATCACCTAAGAATGAAAAATTACATGAAACAGTAATTCCACCCCGTGACATCGTGATGACATGGCTCGCACTGAATGCAATTTAAACATGCTGATCGATTAAAATGGGATTCCCGTCAGGGTCGATCACAATAAAGCTGGCTGGACCAGTCGTCGTTTCATCAGCTTGCGTCGTTAATTCCACCCCATTCTTCTTCAGATCTTTCTGTATATCGCGAACGTCAGTGAATGTCTGAAGTGTGTTGGTTTCGGCATCCCAACCTGGGTTAAAGGTCAGCATATTTTTATCAAACATACCTTCAAATATGCCAATAATCGTCTGGCCATTTTTTAAAATCAACCAACCTTGCTCCTCATGTCCTCCAAAAACCTCAAACCCTAATTTCTCATAGAAAGCTTTAGATATTTGAAGGTCTTTTACCGTCAAACTTAATGAGAACAAACCCAATTCCATGCCCAATCTCCTTCTGTTATAATTAACCATACACAATTTCTAGGAGATAGAAACAACCTCAAACTTTGAAGACGTAGGTTGACCATTTCGAATAGGAATAATAAGCCATCCAAATGACCTATTATTCATCCCCTTCAGTCATCTGGAAGCTGCTCCTGATATAGGAGCGGTCGACTAGCGTGTCTGTTGTCGGCTGTGGAACATCCACGACCGACAAATTTTGGTTCCAAATGTTTCGCAGTCTTATTTTTCAAAGCGGAAATTGAACCATGACTTTCAAACCATCCAATCAACTTGTCGGTTTCGCGCTCGCCGCTATTGGTGCCACTTTGTTTTCTACAAAAGCACTCGTTATCAAATTGGCATTTATCCAGGGTGCTAGTGTCGAGCTGATGATGGTTTTAAGAATGGGTTTTTCACTACCTATTTTTATAACTGTCGGCTTTTTAGCGTGGCGCAAGCAAAAACATAAAGGTATTGCCCTAACTCCAACTCGCATCTTCCAAACATGCGGATTAGGGATATTGAGTTATTATGTTTGCACATGGTTGGACTTTGAAAGTCTGCACTATATTTCTGCACAATTAGAGCGATTGATACTGTTTTTATATCCAACTTTTACAGCTCTTTTTGCTTGGATATTCTTAAAAGACAAACTCACAATCCGACACATAACTGCGCTGGCATTTTCATATGTTGGTGTCGCCATTCTTATTGGACCAGAACATCAGCAATTTGGTAATTCAGCATTGTGGGGTGCTAGTCTTGTACTCCTCGCCGCCATTTTGTTTGCAGCCTATGTCACTCTATCCAAAGCAACCATAACGGCAATCGGCTCACCTCTTTTCACATCAATTGCCATGTCAGCAGCTGCAATCGCAATCATGATACACTTCATATGCGAAGCGAGTTTGGGTATTGAACAGATAGAAATATCAACCGAAATCTTCTGTTATGGGATCTTTCTTGCGATTTTCTGTACAGCAATTCCAGCCTTTGCCATGTCTGAAGCAATTTCACGCATAGGCCCAGGTCTAACCAGCGCTTTGGGCGGTCTAGGTCCGGCAGTAACGGCCATTCTAGCGGTATGGATATTAAATGAACCCTTTGGTTGGCCACATTTTATCGCACTTGTATTCGCAATTTCGGGCGCAATGATACTCGTCATGATGCCTAAACAAGAACAAACTTCACCTAAATCGAACATCAAAAGAGACACCGAATATGACTAATTTTTCTTCTGCTCAGCAAAACTTTATCACGGCCCTTAAAGCCCCTGATTTTATGTTCGAAACGACATTAGAATTCATTGAAACTTGGTATGAATTTACGCCAACGGCTTTCACAAATGGCAAAGTTGAGAATAACGCTTCTGAAAACCAAGGGAGCTGTAAAATTTTCGCCCTCCAAAAGCTGCTTAACCTTACCACAGAACAAACGCTGCTCTCTTTTGGTCAGCACTATAGAGATGTGCTAAATACACCCAACGCAGAGAACCATTTTAACTTAAGAACCGTCGTAAATAACAATTCGGTTGATGTTGAGTTTGAGAGCTTTCCTTTGAAACTCAAATAGCCTTACATCACACTGGATCAACCCATTCGAGCATTGAGGATCAAGCCTTTGAAGAAAATTCTGTTTGGAATAACGATAGCCTTGTTTCTCAATGCCTGCGCAATGCATACGCCTGTCGACAATATTACGACCGTGTATTTAGTTCGCCATGCTGAAAAAGAAAATGACGGCACGAAGGATCCAAGCCTCAACCTGCAAGGACAAGCCCGCGCAACTTATCTTGCCCAGCTGCTAAATGACGTAAAATTTGACGCAATATATTCAACACCCTATCGGCGCACGACTGAAACAGCTGCGCCGGTCTTCGCTCAATCAGGGTTAGTTAGCCTCACATCCTATGCAGGCAATGATCTTGAAGACGTCGCGCAGATGATAAACGCCAAGCAAGGCACATATCTCATTGTTGGGCACAGCAATACAACGCCTCAATTAGTCAGCATTCTCATAAAACGCGAAGTTCCACCGCTTAAAGAAAGTGATTTTGACCGGCTCTACAAAGTAACGCTGCATTCTGACGGTGACACTCACTTAGAAATGCTGCCCTACACACCCCCTTCCTAACACCCTATCTCACGACATTTCGTCTCTCCCACAGGCACTAGCTAAATAGTGTTTGACGTTTATCGATAAACATGTACTTTATATTTTAAAGTTCTTTACTTGAGAGAAGTCATGTCAACATCAAATGCAATAAACGACCTTGGATATTTACGCTCACTTGCAGAAGAAGGTGCCGCTGCGCCAAATGTGAATGGGCGCTACTACATTACTTTTGGCTGCCTTGGTGCGATTGCTCTAACAGCACATTGGGCCATAGCAAGCGGAGTGATTGGACTTCCATTATCAACACTCGCAATCGTCTGGTTGGGGTTTGCGTTACTATCACCAATTGCTATTTTCCTGCTTTCTCGATCATCCCATTCCAAACCGGGACAGGGTTCAGCGAGCAACCGCGTGACACGACTGTTTTGGACAACGGCCTCTCCCGCCATGTTCTCAATCTGGATTGCCCTTTCCTTCGCCGCATACTTTAGAAACATATCCCCCATTGTTTTTGATATGCTGCCCATTATCGCCTTCTTCTCATATGGCGTCGTATACATGGTTGAAGCAGGCATGGAAAAAGCAAGCTGGAAACGGTTTGCAGGTCTTGGTGGAATTGCAGCTGCTGTAACAATGGCCGCACTTATTGGAACTGCCGAAGCTTATCTAGGCGCTGCAATAGCCACACTACTCATCGGTGTAATACCCGGAGCAATAATGATGCGCCGTGAACCAAAAGAAGTGGTATAAGCTTTAGAATGAGCGAGAACCCATTTGACCATGGCGAGATAAATGATCTCATTCACTCTCGCCTTCGCTTAGGCGTCATGGCCTATCTATCTACAGCCCACGCCGCCATATTTGGAGAATTAAAAGCCAAGGTAAATGCAAGCGACGGTAATCTATCTGTGCAACTCAAAAAATTAGAAGAGGCTGGCTATATCACTATCGAAAAAAAGTTTGTCGGCAAGAAGCCACAAACCACAGCCATCCTGACAGATAAAGGCCGACAAGCTTGGCTAGCGTACCTTGCGCATATGAGGTCCATGCTCGATGCAGCAGAATAATAAGCAAAGAAGCCCGCGATCAGAAAATCGCGGGCTTCTTATTATCAGCTGTATTAAAAGCTGTATTACATTTGCATTGTCCAACCTTCAACGCCCATCGCAGCCTGACGAACTGCTTCTGATTGCGTTGGGTGTGCGTGGCATGTACGCGCAATATCTTCTGAAGAAGCTTTAAACTCCATAGCAATACAAACTTCGGCAATCATCTCACCAACACCTGTACCAACCATGTGCGCACCCAGCACTTCATCAGTTGCCGCATCTGCGATGATCTTCACAAAACCATCTGTTGTGTGATTACAGCGTGCACGTGAGTTTGCCATGAATGGGAATTTACCCACTTTGTATTTCACGCCAGCAGCTTTGAGATCTTCTTCTGTCTTACCAACCCAAGCAATTTCAGGACTTGTGTAAACAACACCCGGTACGAGATCATAATTCACATGACCAGCTTTACCCGCGATGAGTTCAGCAACAGCAGCGCCATCATCTTCAGCTTTGTGCGCAAGCATTGGCCCAGTTGTTGTGTCACCAATAACCCAAACGCCGTCAGCGCCTGTCTTAAAGTGGTTGTTTTCAATGACGCCGCGCTGGTTTGGCGTAATGCCAACTGTTTCAAGACCAAGACCCTCTGTGTAAGGCTTACGGCCAATCGCGACCAAAACAACATCAGCATCAATCACTTCAGCGTCACCGCCTTGTGCCGGCTCCATCGTCAATTTCAGTTTTGATTTTAGTTTTTCAACGCCAGTCACTTTCTGACCGAGTTTGAACGTCATGCCTTGCTTGGTCAAAATTTTCTGAGCTGTCTTAGCAACTTCCATATCCGAACCAGGAATGATGCGGTCAAGATATTCAACAACAGTTACTTCTGCGCCAAGACGTGACCAAACGGAACCAAGCTCAAGCCCGATAACACCAGCACCGATAACGATCATTTTCTTCGGCACACTAGAAAGGCTCAATGCGCCCGTTGACGTCACAATGCGTTCTTCATCAACAGCAATGTTCGGCAAGTTAGTTGGAACAGAGCCTGTCGCAATCACAATGTTTTTTGCTGAAAGTTCAGCCGCGTCCTTGCCTTCAACAACCACTTTACCAGCACCAGCAATGCGGCCTGTACCGTTGAAGACTTTGACTTTGTTCTTCTTCATCAAGAAAGCGACACCTTCAGTCAGGCCCTTTACCGCTTCTTCCTTTTGCTTAAGCATTTGAGGAAGGTTCAATTTGACCGTGCCAGTCTCAATGCCAAGGCTTGCAAAATTGTTTTTTGCTTCATCAAAAAGTTCAGACGCGTGAAGCATGGCTTTTGAAGGAATACATCCAACATTCAGACATGTTCCGCCAAGGGTAGAAGATTTTTCAATTATTGCTGTTTTCAAGCCCAACTGACCACAACGAATGGCACAGTTATAGCCACCAGGGCCGGCTCCGATTATGACGACATCAAAAGTCTCAGACATTGTTTTTCCTGTTTCCGCAATTGGGCAGAATTTGAACGATTTGTCGCGAACCTATACTTGCTTGCGGTAAGGTCAACATATCCTAAGGCCGCAAAGAGATTTGGTAGCGCTATAAAATACCGTTCCTGTAAAAAAAGTTGCATTCAACTGATATGTTGCAACAGGTTTCGTAAATCTAACACTAATTTTGCTGCCTCTACACAGAAGGTCGCTTAGATAATTTTGGGGCAATCCAGATCATACACATTGTCCCAGCCGACATCAAAAATGCTATCGGGATTTTTATCCAAAGCGGAAATATCGCAAATATCGCGCCGTACACTAATGCACCAAGAACAATGATAATCGTTGCAACAATCCACGCAGGCAAGTGACTTTTCAGCCATGTCGCATTCTTTTTAGGACATAGAAAAACTGTAATAAAAACGCCTAGCCATAGCGCCAGAATCCACAACCCAATACCAACAATCATTCCTACACCCGCAACTTTGGCCATTAATAAAATAGTTACAGCCGCGATAAGCCCTAAAAAAGTTGCGATAATAGATTGCATAAATAGTCCCTTGAATGAGTTCTTTTTCTCATATCCCTTACACACCTGAATCCATATTGAAAACCATCAGAGCATAGTCCCAGTATTCAATGAGATGGCCATGCATTTTTGTATCGACGGCTCCCGGGAATAATTTCATCATCTATCATTTGAATTCGAGCATCGCCCTCACCTGTTGGTGAGATTTCCCTAACTTTAGATGCATCAATAATATAAGAGCGATGCACGCGGGATATCTCGACTCCGGCGGCCTGAAGTTGCTCTTCGATATTGGCCAAAGTTGAACGCGCCAATAATGTTTTATCTGCGGTACGGATTTCTACGTAATTTGCAGCTGCCTTTGCCCAAATAACATCTTCCGCATTGATCCATATCGTACGCCCACCACATTTAATTGTAATTCTCTTTTTTTCCTTGGCATCTTCTCTATTAACGCTCGTCTCCAGCTTCTTATGTTCCAACTCCCTAGATAGCATGAAACCCAACATCAATATTGAAAACGTAATTAAATCTTTGCGATATTCATAGAAAAATGTCTCAAAAACATTGGCATGAAACGAATATTCTTGCCCTACGGCGATGGGATAAATAGTTAGGCGAATTAATTTCATCCCCAAAATATGAAGTAGAGAAAAAGCCAGGCTCGCTATAATATATTTTGGAATCCAGACACTTTTGGATACACCTGCTATTGGATGAATCCGGTTAAAATACCCCAATAGTGGTAACAAGCAGCAAGTTGCTATTGCGCTACTTCCTTCATCAATCCAAGCAAGCAACACATTCGTTGAAACGCTTAAAATTTGATGGTCTACATTTCGCGAAAGCGCATTTACTATGAATGAACTCAAAATAAGAACAGCAAATACAATAGATGAATTTTGTTCACTAATACGATCGGTTCTGAGTGCGTTTTGAATATCAATTTGAGACATGGTCACATTTGTGCCTAGAACAACAGATTTGCACAAGTATCGCACATCAAATTTCGTCCCCAAATTCCCACCATTTGTCCCTCAACACTTATTCCGACACGCCTCTCATCACAAAAATCCGAAAATCTATCACTTCATACTCGCGCAATATGAAAACTCGTTTTTTCCTGAATTCAGATTTATCAAAAGAATGGAAAAAAACATATGACAGCAACATCCTATACTCGCCGTTATGATTTAGATTGGTTGCGAGTTATCGCATTTGCCCTGTTGATTTTTTATCATGTAGGCATGTTTTATGTGAGCTGGGACTGGCATGTAAAAAGCCAATACGCTTCGACATCAGCTGAATGGCTAATGGAGCTTCTCAACCCATGGCGATTGGCTCTATTGTTTTTTATATCTGGAGTCGCTTTACGGTTTGCAGCGGATAAAATGAGTTTATCCAGTCTTTTGGGGCGACGTATCTATCGCTTAGGTTTGCCTATGGTGTTTGGAATGGCTGTGATCGTCATGCCGCAATCCTATTTTCAAATGCGGCAAGCTGGACTGATTGAACAAGGCATGCTGCATTATTGGCAACATATATATCTAAATTTCAATGATCCGCTTCCACTGACAACACCAACATGGAACCATTTATGGTATGTAATTTATCTATTGGTGTACTCCCTAATTCTAACACCTATATATGCCCTGCTAAAGCATTTCAGCACCCGCATCAATCAACCTTCATTTCACCAACAGCCGATAATATTAGGCCTATCTCTGCTAGTAATAATACCTCTACCTTTCATTCTATTTTCGATATTTCTAGACCCACTATTTCCTACAACACATGCTCTATCCGACGATTGGGCTAATCATGCGCATCGGTTTACAATATTTCTAATTGGGTTTTCTGTTGCAAAGTCTAGTCTATTTTGGCGTGCAATCTCTAGAAGCTGGAAATTTTGGGGTGTTGGCGTTCTCGCGCTTGTGATTTGGGCAAACGCAATGATTGAAGGCTGGATACCCACACCTAGTTTTATGTCTGACAATTTAGAAGATAGCTTGGAAGTGTATTATGCATGGGGTGTAATTGTTACTCTGCTTGGTGCAGCTCAACATTATCTGAACAAGCCCAGTACAATGCTGACCTACCTTAATCAGGCAATTTTTCCATACTACATCTTACACCAAACGCTTATCATCTCTGCTGGTTACATTCTCACCCAACTAAACCTTGGAATATGGGCTGAATTTGCCGGTGTATTGGTGATAACAACAGCTGGCTGCCTCCTGCTAGAACGCATTATTCGATATATTAAGCCTATTCGTCCATTATTTGGTTTGAATTAGAGATATCAAACTTCTTTTTGCGCAAGATAGAGACCTACTGCCATCACCAATAAACCAAGTGCACGTTTGGGGGTGATGGTAGATTTTATAGCACCAAACAGCCCAAAATGATCGATGGTCGTTGCGCTGAGAAGTTGCCCCAACAGAATTATGAAAATCGCATTTCCAACCCCAATTCGTGGCGCAGCCCACGTGATTGAAGTAATATAAAATACAAATAAAACACCACCTAGAAAATAGACTGTTGGAATAGTTTTAAAGTGCCCAATAACTGGAAGGTCACCAATACCACCCGAAGCAAGAAGTACCAGACTACTGGTCAAAAAAGTTACGCCCGTCAGTACAACGACCGCAGCTAATGGATTCGACAAACGAACACCTAAGCCTGCGTTCAGGTTTGCCATCATTGGGATGCCAAACCCCGCTGCTAACATCAGCAATGTTGTACCGATAAGAAAATTAGAAATCGTCATAACAGCCTCTAAATACAAAAAGCTCCGCTAAAATTTATTCAGCGGAGCTTTTTCAATTCGTTCAATCCATCTGACCTTTAGAGGTCAAGCAATAAACGCTCTGGGTCTTCCAAATTCTCTTTCACGCGCACCAAGAATGTCACCGCTTCCTTACCATCCACAATTCTGTGGTCATATGATAATGCCAGATACATCATTGGACGGATTTTAACTTCACCATTGATAGCAACTGGACGCTGCTCAATGCGGTGCATACCAAGCACACCAGATTGTGGTGGGTTCAAAATTGGTGTTGACATCATTGAGCCATACACACCGCCATTTGTAATTGTGAATGTACCTCCCTGAAGGTCAGACATCGCCAATTTACCATCACGCGCAAGCTTGCCCAAACGACCAATTTCAGCTTCGATTTGCGCCAAACTCATTTGGTCAGCATCACGAACAACTGGTGTCACAAGACCTTTGTCTGTCCCTACAGCCATCGAAATGTCGTAGTAGTTTTTGTAGATAAGATCTGTCCCATCAATTTCAGCGTTAACTGCAGGAAGTTCTTTAAGGGCGTGCGTCACAGCTTTTGTGAAGAAAGACATGAAACCAAGTTTCACACCGTGTTTTTCCAAGAACAAGTCCTTGTACTTTTTACGAATTGCCATGACTTCAGTCAAATCAACATCGTTAAATGTTGTCAGCATAGCTGCAGTGTTTTGAGCTTCTTTCAATCGACGTGCAATTGTCTGACGCAGACGTGTCATTTTCACACGTTCTTCACGTGGACCTGTTGCACGTGGTGCAGACGGTGCAGCGGCTGGCGCAGGCTTAGACCCGCCATTTGCAACAAAATTCAATGCATCACCTTTCGTTGCACGACCATCGCGGCCAGTTCCAGGAATATCAGATGGGTTCACATTATTCTCAGCTGAGATGCGACGCACAGACGGCGCAACAGCCGCGCTTGAATCTGCAGATGCAGAAGAAGCTGCTGGCGCAGATGCTGGAGCTGGAGCTGGAGCAGGAGCGGCGCTCGCAGAGGCACCCGCTGCAATGATAGCAATCTCAGTTCCAATTCCAACGGTTGTACCTTCTGCGATCAGCGTCTCTGACAACACACCCGCAACTGGAGCAGGCACTTCTATCGCAACCTTATCAGTTTCAATTTCAGCAATCGGGTCATCAACAGCAACAGCATCACCAGGTTGCTTCAACCACTGTGACAATGTTCCTTCAGTTACACTTTCGCCCATGGCAGGCACAGCAACTTTAACTTGCTCACCAGAGCCGCTTGATGCAGCAGGTGCTGCTGATGTAGCAGCCGGCGCAGAAGCTGGCTCTGCTTTAGCGCCCTCACCAGCACTGATACGTCCGAGAAGTGCGCCAATCTCGACGTTATCACCCTCTTTCGCCAAAATTTCTGTCAACACACCATCTTCAGCAGCTGATACTTCAACAGAAACTTTATCAGTTTCCAATTCAACAAGCACTTCATCCTTAGCGACTGCATCACCTGGCGCTTTTGACCAAGAACCAACCGTTGCTTCGGTAACACTTTCGCCCAATACTGGGACCGTAATATCGGCCATCTTGACCTCCTTCAAACGTCCTATTCGGACGTGTTACTCTTCAAATGCCGCATCAAGAAATGCAGCTAGTTCTTTTTTGTGTAGGCTCATAGTACCTGCCGCTGTTGAAGCAGAAGCTGCTCGACCTACATAACGCGCTCTCGTTGACTTAGCTTCAAGTCGCTCAAGCACACGCTCTATATTTGGATCAACGAAAGTCCAAGCACCCATATTTTTGGGCTCTTCCTGACACCACACCATGTCTGCATTCTTGAACCGTTTCAACTCATCCATTAGTGGACCAACCGGAAATGGATAAAGCTGCTCGAGGCGCAATAGATACACATCATTGATGCCCCGTTTTTCACGTTCTTCAAAAAGATCGTAATAAACTTTACCGGAACACATGATAACACGACGAATTTTATCGTCTTTTACCAATTCAACCTTCGCTTTACGGCCTTCTGTTTCCGCATCATCCCAAAGGACACGGTGGAAAGAAGATCCTTCAGCCATGTCAACCAATGCTGATGTTGCCAATTTGTGGCGCAGCAAAGATTTAGGCGTCATTAGAATAAGCGGTTTACGGAAATCGCGGTGAATCTGACGACGTAGAATGTGGAAATAGTTTGCCGGCGTCGTACAGTTTGCGACCTGCATGTTATCTTGAGCACAAAGCTGCAAGAAACGTTCAAGACGCGCTGATGAGTGCTCTGGCCCTTGCCCCTCATATCCATGAGGAAGCAAACAGACGAGACCTGACATACGCAGCCATTTACGTTCACCACAAGATAGGAATTGGTCAAATACGACCTGCGCCCCATTGGCGAAATCACCAAATTGCGCTTCCCATAGTGTCAAAGTATTCGGAGCAGCCAGAGAATAACCATACTCATAACCAAGCACAGCTTCTTCAGATAGAAGCGAATCTATGACTTCATAATCAGCTTGTTCATGACGCAAAGAACGAAGCGGCGTGTAACGCAACTCAGTTTTCTGGTCGACAATGTGAGAGTGTCTCTGAGAGAATGTTCCACGACCGGAATCCTGACCTGACAAGCGAACAGGGAAACCTTCTGATAGAAGAGACCCGTAAGCCAGCATTTCAGCTGTCGCCCAATCAACACCCTGACCTGTCGCGATCATTTTCGCACGCTGATCATACACTTTTTTCACAGTCTTGTGTGCGTTCACAGAGTTTGGAATGCGTGTGAGCTGACCACCAATATTTTTCAGGCGCTCCATCTCAAGTGATGTTTTACCACGACGATCATCCTGAGCAGGTAGACCAAGACCAGACCAAGCTCCATCGAGCCAATCTGCAGTGTCAGCCTTATATGTTTTACCTGCTTCAAACTCTTCATCAAGGAAAGCTTCAAGATCAGCAACAATCTGATCGACGCCTTCTTGAGTAATAACACCGCGCTTGATCAAATCATCTGAATAGATCTCACGTGTCGTTTTTTGGCCTTTAATCTTATTATACATTAAAGGCTGCGTGAACATGGGTTCATCGCCTTCATTGTGACCGAAACGACGGTAACAGAACATGTCGATGACGACGTCTTTACCAAATTTCTGACGGTATTCTGTCGCTACTTTAGCAGCGTGCACAACAGCTTCAGGATCATCACCATTCACGTGGAAGATCGGTGCTTGAACTTGCAATGCAACATCTGTCGGATAAGGAGACGAACGAGAATATTTCGGGCTCGTTGTAAATCCAATCTGGTTATTCACGATAAAGTGGATTGTTCCACCTGTGCGATATCCAGAAAGACCAGACAAAGCGAAACACTCAGAAACAACACCCTGACCAGCAAATGCCGCATCACCGTGTAGTAGCAAAGGCATAACCTTCGTCCGTTCGGCGGCACGATCTTCTTGCAAGTCAAAGCTTTGTTTTGCACGGGCTTTACCAAGCACAACCGGGTTCACAGCTTCAAGGTGAGATGGGTTCGCTGTCAAAGACAAGTGAACCTTGTTTCCGTCAAACTCACGGTCTGAAGACGCACCGAGGTGATATTTCACATCCCCAGAGCCAAATTCTTCAGCACCTTGTGTGTTTCCACCTTGGAATTCGTTGAAAATAATGTGGTATGGCTTACCCATAACAGCCGCAAGAACGTTCAAGCGACCACGGTGAGGCATTCCAAGAATGATCTCATCGACACCCAGCGCACCACCTCGCTTAATGATCTGCTCAAGGGCTGGCACAGCTGCCTCACCACCATCAAGACCAAAACGTTTTGTACCCGGATAACGCTTGTGAAGGAAACGCTCAAATGTTTCAGCTTCGAGAAGCTTCGTCAAAATCGCGATACTGCCTTCCGGCGTAAACTCAATTTCTTTGTCTTCGCCTTCAATACGCTGTTGAAGCCAACCTTTTTCATCAGGGTCAGAAATGTGCATAAATTGCACACCGAAAGTCGAACAATAAGTCCGTCTCAGAATTTCCAGAATTTTACGCGGTGAGGCATATTCAAGCCCCAGCACATGATCAATATAGATCTCACGATCCATATCAGCTTCCGAAAATCCATAAGATTTTGGATCTAATTCTGGGTGCTCAGTTGGCTTTTCGATACCAAGAGGATCAAGATTCGCCGCAAGATGCCCACGAATACGGTAGGCACGGATCATCATCAAAGCTTTGATGGAATCCTGAACTTGTTGATTAACTTGTTCTTTGGAGACACCACCTGAAACTGGAGCCCCAGCAGGAGCAGGCGCAGTTTTGCCTTTCGCCTCAAGCTTGGATTTCAGGACAGGCTCAATCTTGGCCCAATCCCCATCCAGCGCAGAAATCAATTCATCTGATTTTGCTTTTGGCCAGTTTTTGTTTGACCAAGCAGGACCAGCAGCGGCTTGCTTTGTTGCAAGTGCGGGATCACCGACCTCATCAAAAAATTTCTGCCAGTCTGGCGTAAGGGATGCTGCATCATCCACATACTGAGCATAAAGCTGCTCTATATAAACTGCATTTCCTCCAGAGAGGAAATCTGTATCCAACATTGCAGCGTTCTCTGGAGAACGCTCTTTATCTGCCGATGCCGACTGGCTCGTCATGGTTATCGTCCTTAGAACAAGTCCGGCCAGACTGGATATATTAAAGCTCCCGCCTGGCCGCCTTGTGGTTTCGTTACTTTAGCCCTTAAGCACTTCAGTCATTGTCACACCGAGACGTGCAGGACTTGGTGAAACAGTAATGCCTGCTTCTTCCATTGCTGCGATTTTGTCTTCAGCGCCACCTTTACCACCAGATACAATTGCACCAGCGTGGCCCATAGTCCGGCCTGGAGGTGCAGTACGACCCGCGATAAAGCCAACCATAGGCTTTTTGCGACCTTTTTTAGCTTCATCCTTCAAGAATTGAGCGGCTTCTTCTTCGGCTGAACCACCGATTTCACCGATCATGATGATGGATTCTGTTTCATCGTCAGCCAAGAACATTTCTAAAACGTCAATAAACTCGGTTCCCTTAACAGGGTCACCACCGATACCAACCGCAGAAGTTTGACCAAGGCCTTCAACACTTGTCTGATAAACAGCTTCGTATGTCAGCGTCCCTGAACGTGAAACCACTCCCACGCTACCTTTTTTGAATATAGAACCTGGCATAATACCGATTTTACATTGCTCAGGTGTCATAAGACCTGGACAGTTAGGTCCGATCAAACGTGACTTTGATTTGTCGAGCTTGGCTTTCACATCAACCATGTCGAGTACTGGAACACCTTCAGTGATACAAACGATCAATGGGATTTCAGCTTCGATAGCTTCGATGATAGCAGCACCACAACCAGCTGGCGGCACATAAATCACAGAAGCATCAGCACCTGTTTTTTCTTTACCTTCAGCAACAGAAGCAAAAATTGGAAGTTCCTGACCTTTGTCAGATGTCCAGTTTGTGCCACCTTTTTTCGGGTGAATACCACCAACCATTTGAGTACCGAAGTAATCAAGAGCTTGGTTTGTGTGGAATGAACCGGTTTTACCAGTCATACCTTGTGTCAGGATCTTTGTATTTTTGTCGATAAGAATAGACATGTGACTTAAGCTCCCTTCACTGCAGCAACAATTTTTTGTGCAGCGTCATCAAGGTCGTTTGCTGGGATCACGTTCAAACCAGAGTTGGCGATGATCTCTTTACCTTTTTCCACGTTCGTCCCTTCAAGGCGGACAACCAATGGAACAGCAAGATTTGTTTCTTTAACGGCTTGAAGAACACCTTCAGCGATAACATCACATTTCATGATGCCACCGAAAATGTTGACCAAGATACCTTTAACAGCTGGGTCTTTCATAATGATTTTGAAAGCAGCTGCCACTTTTTCAGCGTTCGCACCACCACCAACATCACAGAAGTTAGCTGGCTCTTCGCCGTAAAGCTTGATGATGTCCATTGTGGCCATAGCAAGACCAGCACCGTTCACCATACAACCAATTGTTCCCTCAAGCGCGATGTACGCAAGGTCCCATTCAGAAGCTTCGATTTCTTTTTCGTCTTCTTCTGTCTTGTCGCGCAATTCCATAATGTCTGGGTGACGGAACAATGCGTTTCCATCAAAAGACATTTTAGCATCCAGAACACGCAGACGCTCGTTTTCCATAACGATCAGCGGGTTCACTTCCAGCATGTCCATGTCTTTTTCAGTGAATGCTTTGTAAAGAATTCTTGAAAGAGCAATTCCGTCCTCACGCGCTGTGCCTTCTAAGCCCAGAGCGTCACAAAGAGACTCAGCAACAGCGTCAGTTACGCCAGCAACCGGATCAATTGTAATTGTCAGGATTTTCTCAGGAGTTGATTCCGCAACTTCCTCAATATCCATTCCACCTTCAGTCGAAGCCACAAATGCTGGCTGACCAGATGCACGGTCGACAAGAAGAGACAGATAAAGTTCTGTTTTAATGTCTGCGCCGTCTTCGATGTAAAGGCGGTTCACTTGCTTTCCAGCTGGCCCCGTTTGGTGCGTGACCAAAGTGTTGCCTAGCATTTGAGCTGCGTTAGAAATGACATCCTCTTTAGAGAAGGCCAGACGTACACCGCCCTTTTCGCCAGCTTCAGCTTCTTTAAATTTACCCTTACCACGGCCACCGGCGTGGATTTGGGATTTTACAACCCATAACGGGCCTGGAAGTTTGTCAGCCGCAGCTGCCGCTTCATCTGCTGAAAAAATAGCAACACCGTCAGCGACGGGCGCGCCAAACTCTTTGAGAACGGCCTTAGCCTGATGCTCGTGAATATTCATAGAAAACCGCCTAAGCTAAGCGAGGAAATAGCCCCTAATTAGAGGCCGTTTATATCACTCAGCCCCCCGCTGACAACCGGACATTGGTGTACTTGAAGAGGATTATTAAGGCCTGATTAACTGTTAGGTAATTCGTTAGCGCTAACACGCCTATTCTGTCGCAAACGGATGACTCAAAAAAAATTATTTTTTTTCAGTCCGCGTATGACTTTTTTTCCAAATCAACGGCAAAAACCGAACAATCGCATCAGAACACACTCCTATTTACCTCTAGAATCAAGGCTTCGCTGGTGCTTTTTACGCGACTAAATCGACCATTTTAGACACCACTTTATTGTTACAGTTTGGCTTCAAAATTAGCCAAAACTCGACCAGAAATTAGCAGCAAAAGGAAACCATCAAAGCACAAATCATGTAGCAAAAATTAGTCCTTACACGATTAAATCCAAGCCGCCGCATCCTCTATCCCGTGATTATCCAAAAGCTCTGCAACAAAGCGGATATGCGCACGCAAACGATACAAATCATCTGTGTAACTATCTGGCACTTCCACCTTCGCCGTATCAGCTTGCAGTTCGACGAGTTTCCGACGTATCGCGCGTCGCTCACTATCTGTTTGAGCTAGGCGACCTTCTGCTTCCAGTGTGCGCAAATCTCTATACCAAACATAAATTTTACGACGTATTCTCCATCTGTAAATTGGCGGTCCTGCTCTCACAATTGGCACCATTAATGTGATCATCGGGATCAACAAAACCCATGCTCTATCCAGAAAGTTGGCAACACCAAACGGAAAATATCGCCTTAGAAATGATGGACCGCGCTCATAATAACGCGATGCTTCTTTTGACAGTGGCAAATCAGCAAAAATGGGTGTTGGAAATGATGCCGGTGCATTCAACAATGTGCCGCCTTTGTGACTGGTATTCATCGCATCCAACAGCACCGCTTGAATTGCTGGATGAAGATCTTTCCTCACAACAACCTGCGCGACAGGCGATACAAGCTTTACATCCCTTGCAGGCAAATCTTCCTTTAAGCTTAAAGCACCGTCGGGAAGTATAATGTCCTTTAAGTATGGATGGCGACGCGCATAAGCGAGAGAACGCTCTATAGAAACGAGCTGTACGCCTGGTGTGCGCATGAGTTTCTTGATCCAGATCGCTTCGGGTCCAGCCACGAGAATAGCAGCATCGATACGTCCTTCTAGCAATTGCAGAGCGGCAGCATCGCCTCCAACATCTACGGCTGAATAATTGTCTGTAGTCAAACCATTGTCAGCCAATATGACATTCGCAAGCGCACGCGTCCCCGACCCTTCGCTACCAACAGCGACACGTTTACCCGCAAGGCCACGCAAATCTACTAATTGCTGGTCCGAACGAATGAACACCCAAAGAGGTTCATAATAAATAGCGCCAAGAGAATACAGATTATCCCCGTGACCAGCAGCCGCAATCCCTGTTTGCACAATCGCGGCTTCTACCTCGCCGGACAATAATCGATCAAGATTATCAACAGAACCCGATGACTGGACGATTTCCAGCTCAACTCCGATTTCATTCAGCTGTTTTTTATAAGCTGCAGCAGTCGCACTATATTCGCCGCCCAAAGCACCCGAAGCCATCGTTATCGTTTTAGGTGGTGGCGGTTCAATAAGACTAAAAAGCCCCCAAATGCCAATAATGACAACAAAAATCGTCCACCAAAAGCGCTTAAGGAAAGCCTGCATATCTATTCAATCCCACTCAACGAAGCCTAAGTTATGCCAGATGTGACCTTATCTCTGTTTCACGTTCAAAATCCAGATGAAACATGATTAACATTGCAGCCTATTGCTATTGCTCCAACATAATCCCAATTTAACGATAAGAAGAATGAAAACTACCCACTTTCGAACACGGGATAAGTCTTATTCACCAGATAAATTAGAAAACGAAAACCATCATCACCACGTTGCTTGATATTCATAACAACCAACACAGGAGACGATCATGATTAAAATTATTGGAATAACGCTTGCAGCATTTCTTATCGCTGCCGGCTTCTACTTAAACCTCTCGGCGACATCCTCTCTATACCTCTAGAGCAGATGTGTAAGCACACTGTTTTTATATAATTTCAAATACAAAATACTCTACCGAAAACCCAAAAAATACAAAAATGCATATCTGAAAACTTAATTAATGCATTTTAGCATACCACCTATAAGATTATATGCAGTTTTAAGTTATGCATATTGCTATATATATATTTCAAGGCACAGCAATTGTGCATATCAATATATAGGGACTTTAACCATGACAAAACTAATCGGACTTCTAGTTGGTGCTGCAATACTTACAACAGTATTCTACCTAAACCTTACAAACGCAACTTCAGTTATCATGTAAGATTGCGTCTCTCATCGGCCATTAGCCGTTGAGAATATCAGACCGCATGGTGAAGAGCTCTTGCAAAATAGCTCAACCATGCAGCCTGAAAACATAATGAAAACCTATTCCACTGTCTCTTGTTGCACTGATTGAACAGCCTCAAGAACAGCCTCAGAAGCGGGACGTTTCTTATACCCCTCTTCCATCAATTTCTCGACAATCACATTATCTGAAGAAATCACCATTACAGCTGGGTGCGGAATGCCGTATGCGCGGGAGCCAACCTCATACTTCTCGTTCAAAAGGCCAAATGCTTTTATATTGGCAGAGTCTGTATCAGAGACAAAAGTATAAGACAGCTCATGCTTTTCTTTGAATTTCGCCAGCGTTTCAGGAGCATCATAAGATAATGCGACAAGCGGGAAACCTAATTCTTCCAATTGCGGCGCAATTGTATCAAGATCAATCATCTGCTTCTTACAGTATGGACACCAATCTGCCGACCGTACAAATGCGACGGTTACACCCTTCTCTCCCATAAGAGTAGGCAAACTCGTGACATCACCCGCAGAACTCACGACGCCGATTGCTTCATCTTCTACAGTCGGAACTGCTTCCCCTACCGCCAAACCAATTTCCTGTACATGATCTTTTTTCTTGTGATCATCGGCCAATGCCAATGGCGCACTCAACAGAAGACTTGCAGTTAAAACTGCACCCAAAACTGATTTCATAAGACAACCTTTTCATTTCTTACCTTGCCTCCACCCATACACGGTTCTCGACGCGAATTTGAATGAACTCACATCACAAATATGTTATTCTGAATGTGAAGGAGAATTGATATGACATACGTGACCGGTTTTTTGCTCCCAGTCCCCAAAAAGAACAAAGACAGATATACCGAACTCGCAAAAGCGAGCTGGCCACTATTTAAAGAATATGGCGCACTCAGCGTCCAAGAAAACTGGGAAAAAGACGTTGCAGATGGCGAAGTCACCTCTTTCCCGATGGCCGTAAAACGTGAACCAGACGAGGATATTGTGTTTAGCTGGTTCATTTGGCCAGACAAAGAAACCGCAGAGGCGTGCTGGGCATCTTTTGAAACAGATAAACGTTGGGAGCCAATGATGGAAATGCCATTTGATGGCAAACGCATGATCTTTGGTGGTTTCGAACCAATTTTCAAATCTGAATAAGCGCGCAGAACACAACCATACGCCTAGCTCACAAAAAGGGCCACTTCCCTACAGAAGCGGCCCTCTTTATATCAGTCTATTCGACGATGAAGATCTCTTTTAAGCCAATGAAGGCTCTAGGTTCTTACATGCTTCGATAAGTACGTTCACCGCAGCGATAGATTTCTCCATCATTTCTTTTTCAGAAGCATCCATTGGGAATTCGATGACTTTTTCAGCACCTTCAGCACCAATCACAACAGGCACCCCCACATACATGTCGTTCTGACCATACTCACCTGAAAGGTATGCAGCAGATGGAAGAACGCGTTTCTGGTCTTTCAAGTATGATTGAGCCATAGCAATCGCTGATTCCGCAGGTGCATAGTAAGCTGAACCTTTTTCCAGAAGCGCAACGATTTCACCGCCACCTTTACGCGTACGCATAACCATTGCGTCTAGGTCTTCTTGCGACAACATGCCGTTTTCAACGAGAACGTTAAGCGGCAAACCACCCACTGTTGAGTAACGTACCATTGGCACCATGTCATCACCGTGACCACCTAATGTCCAAGCGCGGATATCTTTCACAGATACACCAAGTTTTTCAGACAAGAAGTAAGCAAAGCGAGCTGAGTCAAGCACACCAGCCATACCCACAACTTTGTTTGTTGGCAGACCAGAGAATTTTTGAAGCGCCCAAACCATTGCATCCAGAGGGTTTGTAATACAGATCACAAATGCATTTGGTGCGTATGTTTTGATACCTTCAGCAACTTGCTTCATGACACCAAGGTTTTTGCCGATAAGGTCGTCGCGGCTCATGCCAGGCATACGTGGGAAACCAGCTGTCACGATACAAACATCAGCGCCTTCAATGTCTGCATATGAATCTGTACCCGCAAGCGCAACATCAGAACCAAACACAGTTGTTGCTTCAGCCATGTCCAAAGCTTTACCTTTAGCAACACCGCCAAAAATATCGAACAATACAACATCACCCAACTCTTCGCGCGCAGCGATGTGTGCAAGTGTTCCACCGATCATTCCAGCGCCGATCATAGCGATTTTTTTACGTGCCATTGGGGAGTTCTCCTGTTGTGTATATGCATCACGAATAGCTTTATTGGCGATTCCGCCAACGAGTTTACCAAGCATGATCCATGTCCCGAACGTATAGAATATGTCGGAGAGTTAACCCACACTCGCGTCAAGTGCAATCCGTATTGGATTAGTCCATAGTCTGACTTTGGCAATATTCATCCAATATAGCGCTAACACGCAATAAAAAGACAAAATTTTTCCCGCTCAACACCCCTCATACACAAACGGCAGCTCCATATGGAACTGCCGTGTATGTCTTTATGATGTATCAATACTGACTAGAATTTATAGCCGAGCACAACAGATCCTGCATGTGTGTCCGTATCTTCCAGTGAATAATAAGTATAATCACCGCGAAGTTCTAGGCTCTCCGTCATATCAAATGTCAGACCTGCCCCAACTGCTGGACCCGATGCTGAATCTTCAACATTTACAGCCGCCACATTTCCAACAACAGGCACGGTCGCGTCAAGATCAATATAGGCATACCCTGCTCGCGCATGAACACCTAGGCGATCATTAATAGGTATTTGCGCCGTACCATATGCACCAATCAGATAGTTCAACCCGATATCACTAGACTCAGCGATAATATCATCAAGGTCACCATCATTATTGCGGTCAATCTCGAAGTCATCTTCATCAACATTATAGTCGAATTCACCATCATCGACACCAGAACTTAAGTCAGCCTCAACACCAAACATAGGCGTGATCTGCCAACCTGTACGCGCAGTAAAAGCGCTCGTCCCTACACCATCAGCAATACCGTCCGGCTCTAATTCAAGATAAGAATACCCACCTTGTACATATGGCCCGGTGTCTTCAACCGCTTGAGCATGAGCCGCCCCCATAAGAGAGAGAGCAGAAACAGCAGCACCAGCAAAAATCGTCTTCATGATATATTCCTTCGCAGTTAAAAATCACCTGCAAGACAAACGCTGAAAATTACAGAACCGCGTCGTCAACAAGCTGGTGAACTACGCATCGGGCACCATGTTAGTTCCGCCCTCCACCTGTTTTGTGAACAATCATAATTTTAATTAATTGTAGGGCTTACGCACTTGAAACAACCCTCCAGCAACGCCATCGGATGCCCCGATATTCTGAATTTTTTCCAAGGGCCAAATTTCACGCAAAAGTATGCAAAATCAACAAATTGCAATCACACCCTTTTTAATTCCCGTGAATTTCACCATAAAAGTTGTGTTAACGTTAATATTGTGACTTTCCGTCACACGCCTGTCGTTCCATAATAGTACACCCATGATTAATTTTATGCTGAGGGGCAAATCATGAAGACCATTGGGAATATTTTCAAAGCCGCCTTCAAAGGCTTGCTGACACTACCGTTTGTGCTTGGTATCTGGGCGCTATTATCTCATTACTTTCCGGATATCCAATCATCCGCGCTTCAATTATGTGATGATGCGATCCAACACATCTTACCCCTATTGGGTGAGAGACAAGATTACATAAGCAGCTCTCTATTAACGCCGCTCACTGTATTCATGATTGCTCTGACGATATTAAGCCGCTTCTTCCTCGTGGATTTCTTCTTGGGCCTGCTATCAGGCATAGGCAGTCTATTTAAAAGCAAAGACGATACCCGCTCCGCCAAAGACCTCATGAAAGCTGGTGAGAAAGAAGCCAAAGCGCGTGAGAAGCAAGAACAGCGCGAAGCAGCCATCGCAGCTAAAGAAGCTGAAAAACAAGCAAAAATTGACGCAAAGCTAGCCGCAGAACAAGCCAAAATTGATGAAAAGGCAGCTGCGGAACAAGCTAAGGTAGATGCCAAAGCTGCTGCAATAGCTGCCAAGCAGCAAGCAGCCGAGGAAAAAGAGCAAGCCAAAGCCGCCAAGAAAAACAAAAAAAGCAAAGATAATACCAGCGACGCAAAAGAAACCGCTCCAGAAGATGCAGACTCTCTAATCGCCTCTGCTGCAATTGCTACATCTGTTGCAGCAGCAGCTATTGCAACAGCAACGCAATCAGCTGACGCAGACACCTCTGAATCTTCATCAGACAATGGTTTCGTCTCGGAAGAAGAATTATTGGCAGACATGCCCGAAGCAGAGGCGATGACTGCAGAAACCCTAGAAATAGAAGCAAATGTCACTTTTGCAGATGAGACGCCTGAAGCCGCCGAACATGAAACACCCTTAACCGTAGAACCTATTGCAGAAAAAATTGCCATTGCGGACACAGAAATCAAACTCTCTGACATTGAAGCGGCGCTTGATGATGCACTTGATGAAATTCCCGACACAGCAGAGCTAGACACTCCGCCAGTCATTGAAGAAGCCAATATCGCGCCAGAAGTCATCACCGAAGAAATTGCCCCTAGTTTAGATGATGAAGAATTAGTGCTGCCGGAATCGCCAGAGCTAGACGCAGCGCAAATCATTGAAGAACTTCCTGAGATGGAAGAACTACCAGCAACAGAATCTGTAGACGACTTTGAATCTGAGGCACCCATTATTCAAGATCTTCCCGACCTTGAAGATCCAGGCCTCGACGATGAAACACCCCTTGCTGCCGAAGCGGTGGCCGAACCGGTTTCTCCAGAAACTCCTGATCTAGAACTAGACGCGCCAATTGTTGAAGACTTAGACGAGTTAGAAGAATTAACTCCGCCTCCCGAAATGGAGATTGACAATATTGACGATGCTTCGTCTGACCTTAAACCTGAAGCACTTCCTGAACTCTTAGAAGATGTTCCTGAAAGCTTGGATTTATCTGAGGGCCTTTCGTTAGATAGTCTAGACGATACACCTGATCTGGATGCACTTTCAGAGCTTGGTGATTATCCTTCCGATGCAGACTTGATAAAAGCACCCAAGACCGAGGAAGAATCTCTTGCAGAGATAGAAGAGCTAGCAGGCATGGAAGAAATGCCCGATATTACAGACCTTCCTGACCTTCCAGACACGCCTGAAGTCGAAGACATGCTAGCAGATGATCTTTTGGAAGACCTTCCAGACATTGATGATTTGGACCCATTAAAGATCAACTAGCGCACAATCAGTTCAAATAAAAACAAGCCCATCAGCATATCTGGTGGGCTTGTTTCGTTCACACCACCCTATTGGGCGACCGCTTCTTCACTGCGGCCGGCTGCCAGATAGTCTTTTGAGCGCATCTCGTGCAAACGGCTGGCTGTACGCTCAAACTCAAACGCCCCATCACCTTCAGGATATAATTCATCCGGCTCTGCCTCAGCACTCAGCACAAGCTTGGTACGCGATTCATACAAAGCATCAATCAATGTCACAAACCGCTTCGCCGCATTGCGGTTTGCAGGCGTCAACATCGGCACATGTTCGATAAATACAGTATGGAATCGACGCGCAATCACAAGGTAATCTGCTGCCCCTAAGGGTTTGTCACACAGCTCACTAAAACTAAAAAAAGCACAGCCTGCAGCATGGCGAGATATACGAAGCAACCGCCCTTGAACGGTCAATTCAACTTGACTGTCAGAAACCCCTTTAGTGAGTCGCACCCAAGCTTCCTGCAACGCATTATCGGAAGCCTGATTTAAGGGTGAGTAATACAGCGGAGCAGCGATCAGCCTTTCAAGCCTATAATCCATGTCAGACTTCAGCTCGATAATGTCCAACTTGTCTTTGATCATGCCGATAAACGGCTTGAACAGATCACGATTAACACCGCCCGCATATAAATCATCCGGGTGCCTATTTGATGTCGCGACGACAACTATGTCATGCTTCCACAATTGCTCAAATAAACGCCCCAAAATCATTGCATCAGCAATGTCAGTCACATGAAATTCATCAAAACACAAAAGCCGCGCCTTATCGGCTATATGTTTGGCGGCGGGCGGGATTGGGTCTTCGCCAACACCTTTAACATAAGCAGCATGTTTCCTGCGAGACTTTTCATCCAGCTTACGCCACTGCGCGATAAAGCTATGGGTTTCAAGCATAAAGTCATGAAAATGCGTGCGCA
>NZ_JBZXVU010000005.1:76412-87704 GCF_058892565.1 Hirschia sp.
TGGCCAACGTATCAAAACGCTGCGCCATATCGGCTTGTGCAGAATCAGCTTTCAGCTCACCTGCCGCGACTTTTTCTTTATAATTTTGATAAAGCTCAACCATTCAAATGGCCTTAGTATCAACTCATGTGAAGGTCGAGTGCTCAGCCAGCAATTCTCAAACAAAAGGGCCAAACACTTTGCGCTTGACCCTGTTTTTTTGAAAATTGCGAATTTAGCGATCACTTATGCGACTGCGCCCTTGGCACCAGTTCCGCCCATAACTTCAAGTAGGAAGTCGTAGAATTTATCTGGATAGCGACTAAACTCATTCATTGCCAAATCTTCTTTAGCAATCGCTTTAGGAGCACAATTGCACCCCACTTTGCACAGAAAATCGACCATCGACTGACGTTTATCGCTCGCAGACACAACAGCAAGGCGAAAATCACCCATGCTGGCAACACGCGTTACAGTCGTATCTTCGTCCATGGAATCCGGTAATCGCAAATCGAGCATGACTAGGTCAAAACGCTCGAGTCTCAATTTTTTTTCCGCTTCCAATAGTGATCCTGCCAAAACCAGATCGACTGGCAAACGCTGTCTCGTCGCCGCAACACCTGCAGCCAACAACATTTCCGACGCTTTTGGATGATCCTCGACCCACAGAACTTTCACTAAATGACTCCTTGCCCCTCATAAGTGGCTTTTATGCATTTTTGTAACAATACAGTAAATAGCTTCACTGCCGAAAAACAAAGAAAAATACAACATGCTTATTTATATACATTGAAAAACAACATCTGCTACAAATTGACGCTAAAAACACAATTCAAATACAATATAGTGATATAGCAAGAACTATCATTACATAATATTTACCTACAAAGTGCTGTGCCTTCTGTATTGCCATCTGAGGGAGTATCAATGTTTGACTATAATCAATCTATTTGCATTGATATTGTACTTTGAAATGTAAATTTCTAATACTCAAATATATGTTTTATGATTTTATTATATAATGAAACCCCTCACCTTTAAACATTCTCCGTAATAAGTTTAAAGAAGGCGATAGGCTTTAATTTCTTCTTTTCTTCAAAAGATAAACCTGATCAAATTTGATAAAGTTAATAATAAAGCCTCCACACCGTAATAAAGTGCGAAGGCTTTAAAATAAAATCGGATATTTGCTCAGATTAACCTGACTTCACTCTTGATGCTTCGCTATTTCCCGAAAGCCCATACCAATCCAACTCTCTCGTCTTCCACATAGTGAAAGCAATAGCGGCAAAGCTAGCGATTGAGCCCACAAGCAGCGCATAATCCTGCATCCGCATAAGCACATATATCAGTGCGTAAAGCGAGGTGAAAACAATAAAGGCATTCATTCGCGCCTCACGTCCACCAAAGACTGCACCAGCATATAGCGATAATGCCGCAACTGTCGCCGAAGCAGCAACAATAAAGCCTGCTGTAAATCCAGTATGCTCCGATACGCCCAAGAGCAGCAGATAGAACACAACTTGAGCCAAACCAACAAGCACATATTGGGCTGGATGCGCACGCATGGAACTTGTGGTTTCAAATAGAAAATATGCCAAAAATACCAGCCCAATAAACATGGGTGCATATTTTAATGCACGCATGACTGATTGATATGGCGACGTCTCATCCAATAATCGCAAACCCATATTAGATTGTACTAAGTCATATAATTGCAAATTCTCGCCAGATGCTTCTACACCCCTAGCAAGATACGGCACTTTCCAGTTTGCTGTAAAACCTTCATCCGTGACCGAACGCTCGACCGGAAGAAAACCACCAACAAAGCTTGGCGATGTCCAATCTCCAGTTAATTCAATACTCGTATTCTGGGCAAAAGCCGCAAACCCAATGCGCTGCGCGCCCGTTAATCGCATACTGGCCGTCAGATCAAAAACGGAGTTCTCATCCAATGAGATCCCCCGAACCGAACCGACCGTATCTGACAAAGAACTCGATAATGCACCATTACCCGGCCCAAGACTGATCTTTTCTTCGCCGATCTGAACGAGCACATCATCCTTGATGCCGCGTAAATCCGACATTCCCATATGAATGCGCGCATCATCCCAATGCAAAGTTGCACCACGCGGCTTGTTCAGCATGGCTTGTTCCAAATCAAAGCTCGCCTTAAAATCAATATTCACATCAAACACTGGCACACGGTGCAAGCTACGCTTCAGCATTTCGGTTTTCAAATCCGCCCTTGCAGACCCGCTTGTGCCAAACACAACAAACTCGCCTGTTTTCTTGCGCTGCGTGTCGATCATAACACCGCTATTATTGGGCACTCTTTCAGTGACGATCTGCTCATACGGAATAGATAAAACCGGCCCAAGCACAATCTGCTCCCCACCTCGCGCCAAACTCACCTCTTGCACCGCTTGCTGTGCGTTTGTGGTGCGCTCTTTCACAACGCCCCAGACAAACATTGTCGGAATAGCCATTAGCAATGCCAACGCACATACTAATAGTAATTTCAAACCAAATGATCTGTTGGGCATATACGCCCCCACATTCAACCGATTAAAATTTGGCCCGTTCTCGTCTTGGGATGATCCCACTCCACCATCTTCCATTTCTTCACTCTCCAAACATGGATGTATTTAATACACCCCCAAATCAGTTTATGACTTTTTGTTCAGGCTAGAATGTGATCCATAAAAGGCGAAATAAGATCACTATGAGGTTTTAAAGGGACACGATATGAAACTTCAGGATTATAACGCATTCTGTAAGTCTATCCCAAACACGACCCATGTGGTGCAATGGGGTGATGCCCATGTTTGGAAAATTGGTGGCAAAGTTTTCGCCGTCGGCGGATGGGCCAAAGACATTCAGAATGACGATCCCGATCATATTTGCATCTCAATCAAAGTCACTGAGATGGCATGGGAAATAATCAGAGACGTTCCCGGATGCCGCCCCGCGCCATATCTTGCCTCTCGCGGTATGAAATGGGTTCAACGCACAGGCAATGAAACCATTTCCGATGAAGAGATGAAAACCTACATAAAACAAAGCCACGACATCGTCGCGGCAGGACTAACCAAAAAACTACAACGAGAATTGGGATTATTAAAAGACTAGCCCCAATCCTACCCCATGAATATTTCAGGCCAACTAAGCTTGCAGCTCTTCAAGTAGCTCATCCATAAGATTAAAGCCCATACCCCAACCGCCGCCCATGCGATCTTTCATGCTGGCAAACATAGCTATTTCAGCATCAGATGCATTGTGCGGCTGCCATGTAAATCTAAGCTTTGTCACACCGCCCACCTCTTCAAATTCCGCGATAGTAAGCAGTGTCGCCGGCCAATCTGGCATCATGGGGGAAGCGATGATATTCCAGTCCTCATCCGTGGTTGAGAGAAGCATGCTCAACAAATCTTCTGGCATCACCTCTTCAAAAACAGCCTTGCTAAACATAGAGCCCTTTTCCATACGCATTTCATTGAGCCATTCCCCGCCTTTTTCTAGCTCAAATTTGTGAATCACCGTCTCAACATTAGGGCCATACCAGCGCGCAAGCAGTTCTGGCTGCGTCCAACATTTCCAGACCAAACTTTTCGCCGCTTTAAACTCGCGATCAATAATCAGTTTTGGCAATTCACTCATTGGGCTTCTCCCCCTCTTCCATTTTTAATTCATTCAAAAGGGTGTCGAGCTGATCAAAGCTGTTCTCCCAAAATTCCTTGTATTGCTCCAGCCAATTCACAGCTGCCTGCATGGGCTCCGCTTTAAGATGAGACAAACGTTTTTGTTTATCCACTCGGCGCTCAATCAGACCTGCTTTTTCTAACACTTTCAAATGCTTAGATATTGCAGGCTGACTCATTGCAAAGGGTTGCGCCAAATCACCCACGGCTGCATCTCCGCTGGCTAGCTTTGATATAATCGCGCGCCGTGTCGGGTCCGCCAGTGCAGCAAACACAGCATCAAGATTAGGCTGATCTTTTATATAACTAATTTGTTCCATAACTCATTAGTTATACACCGAACCATAAGAGTCAACACCGATTGAAAACTTAGATTGACCCAAAAGCAAAAGCCTCTAGTTTCGGCGCAAATTAGATCCAGAAACCGAAAGCGGTGACCATGTTTAACTACCCAGATGATTTTGATGGCGAAATGCTCGGTCATATCCGTGATGACGGCTCCGATATGGATCAGCCCATGGTGATTGATTTTGCTATCGATGCACATCCTGAAAATATCGCCGAAAAAGTCGCCGCAGCCTGCAAAGCCCAGCTTGCAACAAAGGGTTATCAAGTAGAAATCATCGAGCCAGACCCGGAAGATCCAGAAGATGACCGCTGGAGTGTGTACTGCTCAATCCACATGATCCCCGTCTATGAAGAAATTGTACAAATCCAGCAGGAATTACATGCCATCGCTGAGCCTTTGGGTGGTGCAGCTGATGGCTGGGGCACATACGGTAATGCGCCAGAAAACAGTTAAATCATGTCAATCCCGAAACTAGATTTACACCCGAATGAAAACATAATCTGGGATGCCCCAATCGACTCCCAGATTATGAATGCGATCAATAATAAAGGTCGCCTCATTTATGGTGGACTGGCCGCCGCCATGCTTATACTCGCGCTTTATCTATTGCTATTGTTCGCCAATGGTTTTTGGGGTGCAAATGAGAATGCTGGCAGCGCCCGCCTCATCGCCACAATCATAACCGGCCCCGCTATTCTCGTGGCGCTCGTCGCCCTTTGGGCATTTGTTGAGCGTTTCAAACTCATTGGCGCGCATTCCATGCCGGCGCATTATTTCATCACAGACCAACGCGCTATCTCCATGCGAGACAATGCCGAAATATTTGATGAAATCAATATGGCAGACATCTCCCACACCAGCATTGATGGCCAAGGCGAAACGCAAATCCTAATGCTCGCGCGTTCCGCCGACGATGCCGACGAAAACGACCAAACCAATGCAGAAACACAAGAGCGCAAATCGCCTTTTCTCTTTGTCCACCTTGAAGATCTTGAAGCTGTCAAAAAGTTGGTTGATCAATACATCCCAAACGATCAATGAGCGCGAAATATCTACGTGTCATGTGGCATGATACATTGCCCGACGAACCTATGGAGCTGTATTACGAAATACAGCCCACCAAATGCGTTACCCGCATGATTGAGATTTTCGAGGACGGCATCCCCTATGCCGATAGCCTCGAAATCGCATTGCGCCGCTATCCTCCACCCGCCAACAAATCCTGCTTGTGCGATGGAATATTTCCTAGCTCAGACGCATATGATATTCTGTTCCAAACCTCTGATTTCAGCTATAATGAGATCAGCAAAAGTCAGTTTGATAAGCTATTTATACGGGCAAACATCAAAAACTAATTTGGAATTTCAAGGCTTAGAAAATATTAAAATCATGTCTGCACTCTAGCTTCATAATCAGCTCGCGCTTTTTCAATTGCCTCTCGATTGCGTTCTGCCCAGATCCACACACCGCAAAACGCCCGCCCCAACCCTTCGCCCATCTCTGTCAGCCTATATTCCACTTTGGGCGGCACTTGCGGATAGACTTTTCGCTGGATCAGCCCATCTCGCTCCATAAAGCGTAATGTTTGGGTCAGCATTTTTTGACTAATCCCCTCAACCTGTCGCCCCAATTGGGAAAACCGCAACACTTCATGCTCATGCAATTCCTCAAGGATAAGCATGGTCCATTTATCAGCCACACGCCCAATAATTTCCACCACGAGCGCTTCCAAAGCCGGATCAACATCGCTAGGCGGTGTTTCGCTTAAATAGCGCTCAGCTTCCTGAAAATCATCGTCTGTGAATGTGTCATTGAAGGTTGAGATGCCCATAATAGCCAATACTCTCTTTTAGGTAAGTATAATTCTTTTTGGTGCCTACTTTCCAAAAGTTAGAGATTTCCCACATGCTTGGCAAGTCCTTGGCCACAGAAGCAATACTTAGAAAAGCAAGACAAGGACAATTTGACAGCACAGGAAAATTCAAAAATGAAGCTCTCAGGAAACACAATACTGATCACAGGCGGCAGCTCTGGCATTGGACGCCAATTCGCACGCCAGTTTCACGCACTCGGAAATTTTGTCATCATCACAGGACGCCGCATGGACGCGCTTCAAGAAACCATCGGCGAACGCGATAATATGCAGGCCTATCAACTAGATATGACGGATGCAGATGCCATCGCTGAGTTTGCCAAGCAGATTACAACCACTCACCCAGGCCTCAACATCTTGATGAATAATGCAGGCATTATGCGGCCTGAAAACTTAAAGGCCGAAAATATTGATACAGCCAACGCTCAGCTCACAATCGCTACAAACCTACTCGCCCCCATTCAGCTGGGTTATGCATTGCTTCCACATCTTCGCACCACGCAAAATGCTGCAATCCTCAATGTGACATCCGGCCTTGCGTTCACGCCGCTTTTTGCAACGCCAACATACAACGCAACCAAGGCCGCCCTGCACTCATGGACGCTATCCCTGCGCGGACAATTTGAGAAAGAAATAGACATCATCGAAATCATTCCGCCCGGTGTTCAATCAGACATTATGGAAGGTCATGCAGATGATCCAGCTATGATGAAAATGGATGATTTTATCACAGAAACAATGCGTAATTTCCACGAAACGCCAACACCATTGGAAAACTGCGTTGAGCGGGTTTTATTCTTAAGAAATGCCGAAAAAGAAAACCGTCTGGAGCAAACAATGAATACACTGAATGCATTGCACCGATAGACTAGATCAACACACAAAAAAGGGAGCAAGATCAAACCTGCTCCCTTTTATTCAAACGATCATTATTTCCTACTGATATGCATCTGAATTATCCGGCCCATCGGCAATGTCTTTTGCGACCACACTTGCTTGGTCAGCAGCTTCTGCCGCAACCACTTTAAGATCGTCAGCCGCATTGCCGGTCCAGCGATCAACGCGCGCGCCTGCATCTTCAAACGATCCTGTTGTTAATCGCAAGAAAAACATTGTGACTGTAAATGCGATCAAAACGCCATACACGATACTATTTAATAAGCGGCTCATATCCCTATTTCCTTCCAACAGCTTTAAATTATGAAACACCCCGACAACGGGTCACTCTCATACGAAAGCTCGCGTTTCATAATCGGCCCTGCATAGTTAACGCCGCAAATTGCATTAAGTTCCATGCATACCTTTATGCGCTACTGCTGGGGAGGCCGCAAAGATCGTTGCGTGTTAAACAACAACCGAAATAGGCTTATCTATTCATCGCCATGTACAACGAGATTTTCATTCAAGAACGCTAGGATTTTAGGCCAATTGTCTAACTGAGCAGCATGATTGCTCGCAACTGTCCCTCCAAATGTAACAGGCGTTTGATCACTTGAATCCACACTTTCATCTGGCAAACCGGAAACAAAATGTCCTGCCTCAGCGTATTTCAAAATATCCACCTCAGGGCCGTCATTCTTAATGGCGCGCGATTTCAATTGCTCGGCCATAGGACAGGATGGCCACAACATGTCAGCACCTCCACACACCAACAGCGTCGCCGCCTTGGAACGCTCTATCTCGATAAACGCATCAGGGTGTTGCTCACGCGCTTTCAGTCCGTTCTCATACAGAGAAAACAGCCCTAATTCATTGTCCCATACGCCATATGGCATAGAAGCTACAGCTTCCCCATTCAAAGACCATGACGCTTCGGGTACACGGCCATCTCGCGACCAATTTATCCCTTGCCAAGACACACTGGACGGCACCACCGCCACGACGGCATCTATCTCAGAATGACGACTTGCAACAATTAAAGCAGCTTCAGCGCCTTTTGACGTGCCCATTATGCCAAATTGTTTGGTGCTCACTTCGTCGCGTGCAGACAGCCAATCAATCGCATTATCAAACAATTCCAAAGGGATCATCTCAAGATTTTCAGGCTGCCCTTCAGCAAGATAAAAAGACATTTGCATCACATTAAATCCAGCATCTTGGAAAAACAGCGCATCTCTTCGTCCAGCTTCGCTCAATCCGCCTTCAGAGCCACCAATAAGCAAAATCGTGGCACCATTCGCCTTCGGGCCAGCGGGAAAATAATCAGCATATAAATCAGGACTGCGCAGCTCAACATTTGATAAATTTTGCAACGGTGCTTCGACCAAATCACCTTCAGTCATAGACGGAGAAGCACATCCTACAATCATCAAACAAGCCGCACCAATACTCATCGACCAAATAGATTTACGCATGATTTTCAAAACACTTTCACAACAAAATTAGCGAATCTAGCCACCATATTCGGACAAAAGAAAAAGACAATTGACCCATAGGATAAATCAGCTATCTTCAGCCATTCCGAGGGGCGCGTATGGTTAAGCGCTGAGATGGGGACAATACCTCCCTAGCACCCTTTGAACCTGATCTGGAAAGCGGGCAATAACGCCCTCAACCAGCGTAGGAACGGAGCGAAACGGGTGAACATATCCATTCCACCACCGCCACCCAAGCCAGATACACTGGCTGTGCTTGAAAGATGTCCGCCTACCATTCGCAATCAAATAGACACGCTTCGTAATTTGATTTTTGAAATCGCGGTTTCATTGCCTTGTGTTGGCAAGCTCACCGAAACCCTTAAATGGGGCCAATTATCTTATCTCACCAATGAAACCAAAAGCGGAACCACAATTCGTCTTGGCTGGGACACCAAAACCTTTAATTCGGTCAGTCTTTTTGTGCATTGCCAGACAACTCTCGTTGCAGAATGGCAAACGCTTTTTGGCGACGAACTCACCTTTATAAACAACCGAGAAATTCGCCTGCCAGCTCAGGCACCTCTTCCTGTGAAACCATTAGAACAGTGTATTTCTATGGCGCTCACATATCATTCTAGGAAATCAAAATGAACAAACCAACTTCCCAACACGAGTTTGAAACACCTAAAGTGACGACTGGCCCGCTGCCAAGCTCTCGCAAGGTTTACACTCACCCTGTCGCAGACCCAAGCCTATCTGTGCCCCGCCGTGAGATTGACCTCCACCCAAGCGCGAATGAGCCGCCCGTGCCCGTCTATGACACATCCGGCCCTTACTCAGACCCATCCGTCATTATTGACGTTGAAAAAGGTCTGCCGCGCATCCGTGATGGCTGGGTACAAGCGCGCTCAAACGTTGAAGAATATGAAGGCCGCCCAATCAAAATTGAAGATAATGGCGGCGCGACAGGTAAACACCTTGCCCGCGAATTTCCAACCAAGCACAAGCCCCTGCGCGGTGTAGGCGATGGCCCGATCACACAATATGAATTTGCAAAAGCTGGCATCATCACCAAAGAGATGATCTACATCGCCGAACGCGAAAACATGGGCCGCAAGGAAGCCGTAGCCAATGCAGCCGAAACAGTGGCACAAGGTGAAAGCTTTGGCGCGGAAATCCCAGAATTTATCACACCTGAATTTGTCCGCGATGAAGTGGCTCGTGGCCGCGCGGTTATCCCCTCAAACATCAACCACCCAGAGCTAGAGCCGCAAATCATTGGCCGCAACTTCCTCGTGAAGATCAACGCCAATATTGGTAACTCCGCCGTCACCTCTTCGGTGGAAGAAGAAGTTGAAAAAATGGTCTGGGCCACGCGTTGGGGTGCTGACAATGTGATGGACCTTTCAACAGGTCGCAACATTCACAACACCCGCGAATGGATTTTGCGCAACTCCCCTGTGCCAATCGGAACAGTGCCAATCTACCAAGCGCTAGAAAAAGTAAACGGCATCGCCGAAGACCTGACATGGGAAGTCTACCGCGACACATTGATCGAGCAATGTGAGCAAGGTGTCGACTATTTCACCATCCACGCTGGTGTGCGTCTGGCTTACATTCACCTCACCGTAAACCGCGTATGTGGTATCGTGTCCCGTGGTGGTTCCATCATGGCCAAATGGATGCTGACCCACCACAAGGAAAGCTTCCTCTACACCCACTTTGAAGAAATCTGTGACATCATGCGCAAGTATGACGTGACATTCTCACTAGGTGATGGCTTGCGTCCGGGTGCTGTGGCAGATGCCAATGACCGTGCCCAATTTGCTGAGCTTGAAACACTTGGCGAGCTGACAAAAATCGCTTGGGATAAAGGCTGTCAGGTAATGATTGAAGGCCCAGGTCACGTGCCAATGCACAAGATCAAGGTCAACATGACCAAGCAGCTTAAAGAATGCGGCGAAGCGCCCTTCTACACGCTTGGCCCCCTCACAACAGATATCGCACCCGGTTATGATCACATCACATCCGGCATCGGTGCCGCTATGATTGGCTGGTATGGAACAGCCATGCTCTGTTATGTGACACCAAAAGAACACCTTGGCTTGCCAAACCGTGATGATGTTAAAGTGGGTGTGATCACATACCGCTTGGCCGCCCACGCAGCCGATCTTGCCAAAGGCCACCCCGCTGCGCAAATCCGCGATGATGCCGTCTCCCGCGCCCGTTTTGACTTCCGCTGGGAAGATCAATTCAACCTCGCGCTAGACCCTGAAACAGCCCGTGATTTCCACGACCAGACATTGCCAAAAGACGCGCACAAAGTGGCGCACTTCTGCTCCATGTGTGGCCCGAAATTCTGTTCAATGAAAATCACGCAAGACGTGCGCGATTACGCCGACACACTCTCCGACAACGAGAAAAAAGCCCTGCAACTCGAAGCCGAACAAGGCATGAGCGAAATGAGCAAAAAATTCATCGAAAAAGGCGGCGAAATCTACCTCAGCGAAACAGGCGAAAAACGCGAACCGATTGATTGAGGCAAACAAAATGACTGAGAATGTTGACACAACACAGGGCAATAGAACTGAAGAGATTCAGCCCTACCATCATTTTAGGTCAATCCCTACCTCCCAGCTCAATCAGGTGCTGGGAGTCGTCAGGAATGTCGAAGGGCGCGCGATTGAAACCATGAAAGTTTCAGCGCTCCTCATCGCCGCTCTTGGCGCGCTATTGCCTTTTTTCAAAACTTACGACACTGCATTTTGGATTTTCGTCAGCGCAGGCATTCCATTTTTTGTCATTGGTTTATCTATATTTTGGGGGCTGCAATGTATGACACACAAGTCAGTATCCCACCTGATATTACCGCCTGTTGATGCCCCTTTATACAAAACAGATAGAGAATGGGCGGAAGAATTTTCCACGACCCTCAACAAAGCTGAACGTAATGTCGAGCGCTGTCGCAAAACACAACTCTCCGGTATAATTACACTTGGGCTTTGGCTTTTAAGCTCATGCGGGCTTATTGTG
>NZ_JBZXVU010000006.1:0-54157 GCF_058892565.1 Hirschia sp.
ACTGTTTTCTAAGTGCTAAATAATCTTCATTATAGGCATCACGTTGTTCAGATGAGAGTGTCTTATCACTCGCACCCAGTGCTTTTTCTTTCATCTCAATAAGAAGATCATTGGACACTTCATGTGCTGAAATGGCTATATCTACCACTGAACGTGCACGATCAAGAGATTCCAACACAACTCCAAGAGAAGCAACCTCGGCCCGCATACCTTGTGCAATCGCAAAGATGGCTCCGTCGTCTTTGGCACCTGCCACTTTAAGGCCCGTATTTATACGTTCCTGACTCACCGCCAAGGATGAATTGGTTTTGTTAAGTTGTTGAAGTGCAATCATAGCACCGCTATTTGTGTTAACACTCACCACAATGATGTCTCACTTCTAAGACAGAAAATACATATAAATATCAATTAATTGCCAAAACTGCGCCCCAACCAATATCAGCCAGAGCGCAATTTTCTGCTTATTCTTATCTAAAGAAAGATAGCGCCAATCCAGAAGATTGGTTCGCAATAGATAGAGCCTGCACACCAAGCTGTTGCTTAGTTTGTAGCGATTGTAGTTTCGCAGATTCTTTTGCAAGGTCAGCGTCAACCAGATTACCAATACCAGCTTCCATAGCATCAGATAATTTAGTCACGAAATTTGAATGTGTTTCTAGTGCTTTAGAACCAGTACCCAAACGTGCCAAAGCAGCATTCACATTGTCGATTGAAGTTTCAAGTGCAGCAATTTGTGTTCCAGCTTTAGTCACCGTGTCTATTTCTGCAGCAGCAGAAAGAGTCACAACACCACCAGATAGAGCTAAGTTTTCCGCAGCAACAGTAATTGTGCTTGTACCATCTGTGTTTGCCAAAGCAACAATGTCAGTCGCACCAGATTTCAACAAGTTTGCACCGTTAAATTCTGCGTTGTCTACGATTGTTGTGATTTGATCACGAAGCGCTTTAAAGTCTTCATTATAGGCATCACGTTGCTCAGTTGTAAGTGTGTCGTCTTTTGCACCAAGCGCTTTTTCTTTCATCTCAACCAAGAGATCAGAAACAGCTTCACCCGCTGCAACAGCTGTATCAACAGTTGAACCTACGCGGTCCAAAGATTGTTGAACAACACCATAAGAAGCAACATCTGCGCGCATACCTTGAGCGATAGCGAAGATCGCACCATTATCTTTCGCGCTAGCGACTTTCAAACCCGTGTTAATACGAGATTGAGTTGTTTCAAGTTCGCTGTTTGTTTTGTTAAGTTGCTGAAGGGCAACCATTGCGCCATAGTTTGTGTTTACACTCGTCATTTTGACGTTTCCTCTTTACGGAATAAAAGAGCATTTTGCTCTCAGAAGCGTTTTGCTTCCTAAATAGACGCGCCCTGATCATATTTATAATCAGGGCGTGAATGCGTTTAAATTTATCTGAAGAAAGATAGCGCCAATCCAGAAGATTGGTTCGCAATAGATAGAGCCTGCACACCAAGCTGTTGCTTAGTTTGTAGCGATTGTAGTTTCGCAGATTCTTTTGCAAGGTCAGCGTCAACCAGATTACCAATACCAGCTTCCATAGCATCAGACAATTTTGTGACGAAATTTGAGTGTGTTTCCAAAGCTTTAGAACCAGTACCCAAACGCGCCAAAGAGGCGTTCACATTGTCAATTGATGTTTCAAGCGCAGTAATCGCAGCACCCGCTTTTGTCACTGTGTCGATGTCTGAACCAGCTGTTAGTGTAATTGTTGTACCAGCTAGAGAGAGATCTTCCGCAGCAACAGTAATTGTGCTTGTACCGTCTGTGTTTGCCAAAGCAACAATGTCAGACGCACCAGATTTCAACAAGTTTGCACCGTTAAATTCTGCGTTGTCTACGATTGTTGTGATTTGGTCACGAAGCGCTTTAAAGTCTTCATTATATGCTGCACGTTGCTCGGTTGTAAGTGTGTCGTCTTTTGCACCAAGTGCTTTTTCTTTCATCTCAACCAAGAGATCAGAAACAGCTTCACCCGCTGCAACAGCTGTATCAACAGTTGAACCTACGCGGTCCAAAGATTGTTGAACAACACCATATGAAGCAACATCTGCGCGCATACCTTGAGCGATAGCGAAGATCGCACCATTATCTTTGGCGCTAGACACTTTCAAACCCGTGTTAATACGAGATTGAGTTGTTTCAAGTTCGCTGTTTGTTTTGTTAAGTTGCTGAAGGGCAACCATTGCACCGTAGTTTGTGTTTACACTCGTCATTTTGACGGCTCCTTACTTGGATATGTATAAAGCATTTTGCTTTCAGAAGCTTTTTGCTTCCAACATGACCTACGCAAAGAAGATGCCAGTTCAATTAGTTAATAAAAAACAGCGCGTTGCCAACAAACGCGTCAATATTCGTTAATGAGACTAGTGAAATTTATGGTTTACAAGAATTTAGCATAAAATTTGCCGAGTATTTACTAGGCAATACTTTCCCGTCGGCAAAACCTGCTAGGTCTGTCGCGGGCACAAAAAAACCGCCCCGAACCATTTCATTGGTTCAACATGGCGGATTCGTCATCAGACGCGCGTTTTGCGCACACGAAACAAACGGAAACGATACCTCTATTTTGGATCAAGATCCAAAAAGGGAGGCGGTTCGGGCGAAACTATAGCTTCGCCCAGAACCGAACGCCTTCTAACCTTGGAAGAGCGAATTAATAATAGCTGGTGCTTGGTTCGCAATCGACAATGCCTGCACACCCAATTGTTGCTTCGTTTGCAACGATTGAAGAGCTGCACTCTCTTTTGCCAAATCGGCATCAACCAAATTACCAATTCCAGTCGTCAATTGATCTTCCAGCTTGCCGACGAAAATATTGTGTATTTCGACAGACTTTGCTGCAGTCCCCAAACGTGCCAAAGCAGCGTTCAAATTCTGTAGAGAAGAAGACACAGCACCCACTGCGGCAGTTGCCAAAGTGACTGTGTTGAACGATTGAGACGAAGTAACTGTCACAATTGTCCCACTTAATGAAAGGTCTTCGCCGGAAACCGTCAATGTGGATGTACCATCCTGATTGGCGATTGCCCCAACTTCAGTAACAGATCCATTAATAAGGTTTGCGCCATTAAATTCGGCATTCCCTACAATTTTCCCAATCTGATCCCTAAGGGCGACAAAATCCTCGTTATAAGCTGCACGCTGTTCTGTCGTCAGAGTTGCATCTGTCGCAGAAAGCGCCTTCTCTTTCATATCAATCAACAAATCCGAAATTGCTTCACCGGCAGAAAGTGCCACGTCAGTCGTTGACTGAACGCGATCCAAACTCTGTTGGGCAACACCAAGACCTGAAACTTCCGCGCGCATACCTTGGGCAATGGCAAAAATTGCACCATTGTCCTTAGCGCCGGCAACTTTCAAACCGGTGTTAATCCGTGACTGAGTCTCTGCAAGTGACATATTCGTCTTGTTAAGTTGTTGTAGAGCGATCATCGCTCCGCTGTTTGTGTTTACCGACAATGAAGCCATCGGAGAAATCCCTTTCATTCTGTAAGGAGGCGGCATATAGCCACCGAACATTTTGTTCGTGCTAATCGAAGCAAGTATCGGGCCAATACATCAAATTTTATGCAAATTTATAACAATTTGAATTTATTGGATTTTATGTACACAAACATCCTATTTCAGAACCTATCCCGGTAAAGAATTCCGCCCTTCTAAAACAAATAGGAAATATCGACCTAGCAAGGTGAAAATCATGCCTATTCTTGCATTGAAAAACACGCCTCAGTCTGGCACTGAAGACCTAAAATGAGATATCAAATATTATTAAGACCGTTCGCTATTTAAGGAATTCCGTACCATGTTTGATGCCGTGCTATTTGATTGTGATGGCGTTCTTATAGACACGGAAATGCTGGCACTGGATCTTGAAGTCGACTTCTTAGCCGCCAATAATTTTCATTATGACCGAATGGATTTCGCCCGTGCATTCATAGGTATGGATGGAATAGCGATGCGGGCACAAATGGCGCGCGACTACGAAGCCCAGCACGCTCGCCCTATTCCTCCCACCCTATTTGATGACATGTGGGCCGCAAGAGATGCTCATTTCAAAACCCACCTAACAAGCATCGCTGATGCAGAAAAAAGCCTGACAGCATGGACCGGTAAAAAAGCAGTCGCATCATCATCTAAAATTGAGCATTTAAAGACAAATCTTACCCAAATGGGTTTAGCCCATTTTGTCTATCCCCATGTCTATTCGGCCGATCAAGTCGAACGCGGAAAACCTCATCCTGACGTTTTCTTATTCGCTGCAGAAAAACTGGCCGCTAACCCCCAAAAATGTCTAGTGATCGAAGATAGTATAAACGGCGTCAAAGCCGGATGTGCTGCTGGCATGACCGTTTGGGGGTTTCTTGGCGGAGGGCATGTCTGGCCAGAATTGACAGATCAATTACAATCCGCAGGCGCGCATGATATTGTTTCATCGCATGCGCAATTAGCTGAGAAGCTAAAAAAAGCTTCTCAAGAGAAGACCAAGGAATAATTCAATACGTGCTCTTCTAAATTATATATGAAACAAACTTGTATTAAGCTGCCGCAGTAGACCCATCGCTAGACCCATCGTCAGGCGTACCCTGCCCTTTGGCGGTCGCAAGCCCTTGCATGATATTGCGATTAATATCAATCAGAGTTTCAATTTCGCTACGATTGCGCGACGCTTCAGAAGTGTGTCTATTCACAAAAAGCGAAAGTGAAATAATCCCCGCACGCAAATCATCCGGCAATGCATTGCCAGGTTGCGCGCAGTCCATCGCCATCGCGTTCCACACTTGACGATTCTTATCAAGCGACTTCACAACTTTGGAGATTTCATGTTTCTCCGCTTTTGTAGCTTCCATTAAATCACGTGTCACTTCAGCAAAAAGCCGAAATTCAACATCACGCGGGTCTGCGGTTCTATTGGCCGTCTTCTGGTAGGCTTGGATTGACATTACCCAAAATTTCCTCTTCGTACGCGATCAATTTACGACAGCGCCCTAGCGCCTTGTAATAATCGCCACCCATCACATCGCGTGAAAGTGAAACACATTCCTTGAGTATGTCCGCATTTGAAATTGCGTTCATAAACTCGGTGATGCGCAAGACAAATTCTTCATATTGCTGCCCCCTTGGTGTTCCACCGTCTAAATACATCATCATCACAGGGAAATAGATGTGCTTAGCTGGTGTCGTAACATCGTCAGGCTGCATAATGTCTTTTTCACGCAGGACCGAAGCCTTATTTTGTAAGAGCATGACACAACGACGATCACCGTTTTGAAGCACTGCGCCATTTACGACGAACTTCTCTTGCGGTTTCAACGATAGTTTTAGTGGCATGGCCTCTGACCTCGAATTTCTGGCGTTTCTCGCCTTATGGGGCCCACTGTAATGCGCGTTTATTAACGACTGATTGAGCAATTACGAAAACTCAAGTTTCCAGTTTGTTAAAATAAATCATGCAAACACTTTATAAGTAGACGCAGCAAGTAGACACAAAAGGCATGCTAGCATGAATGAAATCGCACACCGGATAGGTCAGGCTGAAGGCGCAGTTGGCAATATTTTAACGTCGCAAGTTATCAGTGATGCGAGCAAGCTTAGTATCAATGCGTCCTCCCCGAAGATAAAAAAACTTAGAAGACACTGCCGCAAGGCAGCCCAATTCCTAAAGGAAAACAAATACACAGAGGCGCAAACAGAAGCCCTCGCTGCGCTAGATATAGACGAGAACAACTCTCTGGCCAGCCATATCGCGGCAATCGCACTAGATCGACAAGATCATTATGAATTAGCGCTTAAATTCTATAATCGTGCTCTACAGGCAGACACAGGCAATGCAGAAATCTATCGCAATATCGGCCTGCTCGTCTGGAGAATGGAAAAGCTTGACGCAGCCGAAAAATTCTTCCGCCTAGAAGGACAAATTGCACCAGATGACTGGCAAGCCAAAAACAATTTAGGAAATGTTTTGCGCGATAAAGGCCAATTGGATGATTCAATCGAACTTCTGCGAGCAGCGCTCTACCAACACCCTGAGCAATCCGAACTGTGGACAGCAATTGGGTCGACAGCAATTTATCAGCTTCAAACACAAGAAGCTATCCAATTCCACCAAGAAGCTATTCGATTAAATCCAGAATCAGCGCGCGGTCATCACAATCTGGGTTTCACCCATTTAACCGATGGAGACCCTGCTCAGGCCGTTGAACATTTCGATCAAGCACTCCAATATCATACTGAAGGCTCATTTGATCAAATTGCCAGTCTCAATGCACGCTCCAACGCATTGCTTGCATGTGGTCGCATAGAGGAAGGCTGGAAAGAATATGAAATTCGACTCAACAAACACGCTCCAGATTATGTTGATTTTCTAGTTCCCCTTCCCCTTTGGCAAAACGAAGACATAACCGGAAAGAAACTCCTTCTCATCGGTGAACAAGGTCTGGGAGATGAAATTCTATTTGCATCCATGCTCAATGACGTGACAAAACTGGTTGGCCCTGACGGTAAAATCGGTGTTGCGGTTGAGCCTCGCCTTGTTGAACTTTTCAAAAGATCATTTCCTCAAATCGAGGTTTTTTCGCATAAAACCGGTGTGATTGCCGGCATAAAGAAACGCGCCGTCATAGAGCAAAAAGACATTGAAAATTATGATGTTTGGGCCGCATTGGGAGCGCCACTTAAGCATTTGAGAAATGACTTATCAAACTTCACCCAACCTTCTGACGGTTTTTTAAAGCCAGATGCAGACCGCGTTGCATTTTGGAAAGCTGAATTAGAAAAACTTCCCGCAGGCCGCAAAGCTGGTATCCTTTGGAAATCAGGCATTATGGATATTAAGCGTGGCCGCAACTTTGCTGGCTTTGATGCTTGGAAACCTGTGCTCGAAACCCCCGGCATCACATGGATCAACTTACAATATGGTGATGCAGAAGCTGATCTGATGCGCGCAAAAGAGAAATTTGGAATCCAAATTCACACCTTGCCCGATATAGATCTGAAAAAAGATCTAGATGACATCTCAGCATTAAGCCAAGCACTCGATCTTATCGTCGGCCCAATGAATGCAACGACAAACCTAGCCGCAGCGTCAGGTACACCCTTCTGGCTATTATGGCCTAGAACGGCTTGGACGCAATTGGGAACAGGGCAAATGCCTTGGTATCCGAATACCCGCACTTATTCCCCGCAGGAATTAAAAAATTGGACACCCGCTATTCACGCATTGGCCGGTGATTTGCGAGCTGAAACTGAAAAACTAGGCAAAGAAAAAGCAGCTTAATAGCTGCTCTTTCAAAACTTAAACATCTGGCATTATGCAAATGGCAGACTTAATCAAAACCTGTTTTAGGTTTGAGACTCTGGCATACGAACAATCAATCCATCCAGATCATCTTTAACGGTGATCTGACATGAAAGCCGTGAATTGCTCTCAACGCCTTCGGCAAAATCAAGCATGGATTGCTCCATATCGTTTGGCGCGCCAACTTTATCCATAAAGCTAGCATCAACATACACATGGCAAGTGGCACATGCACACGCACCACCACAATCAGCATCAATTCCGGGTACATTTTCACGAATAGCTGCTTCCATCACAGATGAGCCGTTTTTCGCATCAACTGAATGCTCTGTTCCATCATGCTCGATATAAGTAATTTTAGCCATTAGTGCACATTCTTTCATCTTAAATGCTCATGCAGCTTGTTTCATGAACATCAATATTTTGGTATTCTCAACCTAGTGTTTGGTGTCAGTTTACCCTGAGCGCAAGATGTATAGAGCAAGAAAACTTTATGCAAGCCTGATCGCTTGAACAAAAATACATCAACTCCGCATGAGAAGCACAATGCAAGACTTGTATCCCTCGCCTAGTTTTGTCATCAAGGTTAACTATGATTGCCATTCTGCTTCGCAAAGCTATTTAAAACCATGACAATTCACGCACCAAAAATTGTATTTTCAATCGCCGATGAAGCCGAGACATTCGCACTCGCAAAGCGTATCGCCCCGCTATTAAAAGCGGGGGATATCATTGCCCTCAACGGAGATTTAGGTGCAGGAAAAACAACTTTCTCACGCGCCCTGATACAAACATTATTGGACAACCCAAACGTGGATGTCACCAGCCCAACCTTTACCCTCGTGCAAACATATGAAAGCCCAAATTTTCCTATTTGGCATTATGATATGTACCGCATTGAAGATGAAAGTGAACTCGACGAACTGGGTTTTGAAGACACAATAGATGGCCTAGCTATTATCGAATGGCCAATCAGAATGGGTGATCAATTGCCTAGCTACCGCCTTGATATACAAATAGACTTCACAAACACTGGCCGCTCAATTTCGCTCATTGGCCATGGCGAAGAATGGAACACACGCCTTGCAAAACTCTCCTGACACCTCCCGAGAAGCCCTGCGCGTCGCGTTTCTAAATGCCAATAATTGGGGAGATGCTCAGCGCACCCCTCTCGCCGCAGATGCATCGACGCGCCGCTATGAACGCCTCAGCCGTAATTTGGGCAGTGAGCAAGTTATGTTTATGGATGCACCGATCCTCGCAGAAGGCGCGCCTTGTCCAGTCGATGCAGATGAAACCATCCGCAATCAAATGGGCTGGAATGCACAATCTCGCCTCGCAGCCTCTCGGGTTGAAGCTTTTGTCGCTATAGCAACACACCTAAATGCTATTGGCCTGTCAGCTCCCAAAATCTTTGCTTATGATTTAGAACATGGCTTTGCATTGCTGGAAGATTTTGGCGATGCCATCTTTGCGCGCGTCATTGAAAAAGGCGAGAATGAACCACGTCTCTATGCCGCCGCTGCCAAAGCTTTGGCAATTGTGCACCAAATCCCTGTGCCGCCTACCTTGCCTGCCGGTGATGTCAGCTGGCCCATCCTCAAATTTGATCGTTTAGCTTTATCCGTCAATGCAGATTTGTTTGTGGATTGGATGCCCTCCTATGATCCGCAAACACACGTCACCGATACAGACCGTTCCAACTGGGAAACTGCGAAGCAAAACTTAATCGACCAAGCCCTCTCCTTTCCGCGCGCCCTTATCATGAGAGACTATCACGCAGAAAACTTAATCTGGCTTCCAGAAAGAACAGGCGCAAAACAAGTTGGTCTGCTAGACTTTCAAGATGCTGTTCTTGGCTGGGGGGAATGGGATTTCGCAATGCTGCTTCAAGATGCTCGCAGAAACGTCACGCAAACTGCCGCAGAGGCTGCCATTCTATCCTATCTTGAGGAAACAGGCGGAGAGCGTGAAGAGTTTGACAAACGCCTCGCAGTGCTAGGTGCCCTCAATGCACTACGTGTCGCTGGTGTATTTGCGCGTCTGGTGAAGCGCGATAGCAAACCCAAATACAGTAATTTCCAGCCACGCCAGTTGAAGCTACTCGCTCAAAACCTGCAACACCCGGCCTTGGCTGAAATGAGAGATGTATTCAAATCAATTGCCCCTCATATACTGGAGCTTGCTTGATGACGATCAAAACTGCGATGCTAATGGCAGCCGGCATGGGCACACGTATGCGCCCGCTCACCGATAATTGTCCCAAACCCCTTATCGAAGTTGCAGGCCGCACGCTGATTGATCGTACACTTGATAATCTGGTCGCTGCTGGCATTGAGCGCGCAGTCATCAATATACACTATCTCGCCGATATGGTTGAAGCTCACCTCAACACCCGTTCAGATATCGAAATTTTATTCTCCGATGAACGCGATGAATTGCTCGAAACTGGCGGCGGTGTTGTCAAAGCTCTTCCCCTACTCGGCGATAATCCTGTGTTAATCTGTAATACAGATGCATTCTGGCTCAATGATGATGCCAAAACCATCGGTTCATTGATCACAAATTTTGACCCCGCCAAAATGGACAGCCTCTTATTGCTTGCCCGTCGCGAATATTCACTCGGCTATCACGGCAAAGGTGATTTTGACCTCAATGACGACAACACGCTGATCCGGCGCGGCGACAATCCATCAGCACCCTATGTGTTTGCCGGCATGTATGCCTTTAACCCCAAAACCATTACCCACCTCAAAGCCGAGAAATTCTCTGCCAATATCTATTGGAATGAAAGCGCAAAAGCCAATCGACTATTTGGCCATGTTATGGCGCCTTTCTGGATGCATGTAGGAGATCCAGAAGCGGTTAAGGATGCAAGCGTTCTGATCCAAGAAGGAAATAGCTAGCGCATGACTTCAGCCCCGATTGACGCAAAAGATATTTTCAACCAACCCAATCCGCGTATTTTCACAATACCGCCAGCGACAAGCTTCCTGAATGCTTTAGCCAACACGCTCAGTGAGAATTTGGGCCTAAAAGACAATCCAGCCGCATTAACGCAAACAGTCATTTTTTGTCCCAATAAACGCTCCTCTCGCGCGATAGCTGAGGCTTTTCATAAACTCGCCATAGGGTTTGGACACAAAGCGCTTCTTGCACCAGAAATTCGCGTATTGGGGGATTTAGAAGATGACCACACCATCGCCCCTATCGGTGTTTCAGAGCTAGAGCTAGGACCAGCGCTCTCTTCAGGACAACGGCGCGGCACCTTAGCCAAACTCGTACAATTTTGGAGCACAAAAGCCTATGGTGCCCCTCTTCCACCCCGCTCAGCCATCGCTGCCGCAGATCAACTTGGAAGCCTGCTAGATCAATCCGCTATGGGTGAAGGAACAGACTGGAGCAAACTGCAAGGATTGGTAGAAGATTCCGACCTTGCTGCCCACTGGAAACAATCTGCTGATTTCCTAGAAATCATCTCGCAAGCATGGCCCGCCCACCTTGAAGAACAAGGCGCAACCGACCCAATGGCCCGCCGCGTCGCAGCCGCACGCACTCTCGCCAATAATTGGGCAGCCAGACCGCCCCAACATCCCATCATCATTGCCGGATCAACAGGAGCCACGCCAGCCACTCGCCTCCTAATGCAGGCGGCCATGAACCTGCCCCAAGGCGCTATAATCCTCCCCGGTCTTGATCCAGATATTTCCGAAGATGCTTGGAAAGCAATCGCATCCAGCCCTAGCCACCCGCAATACACTTTGCGACGCGCCTTGGGTAAATTAGGTGTAGATAAATCCAGCGTGCTCAAATGGCCCGGCGCAATCGAAACACCAAACAACACAGCCCGCCGCAAACTGATCAATGAAGCGCTTGCGCCAGCCTCCACCACAAAAAGTTGGACCAAACGCCTTGAATTTCTCGCGGGTGAAAACACACCCGAGCATTTGGTCAATTCCGGCCTCAAAGGTCTCAGCCTGATAGAAGCTGAAGATGAAGCCGAAGAAGCGCTCGCCTGTGCCCTTCTCTTGCGCGAAGCCCTTGAGACACCCGGCAAGACGGCTGCCCTCGTTTCGCCTGATGGGTCATTAGTACGACGCGTCTCAGCTTTGATGACGCGCTGGGGCGTCGATATCCCGCCCTCCTCCGGTACGCCATTCATGCAAACCCATCACGGCTCTTTGTTTGCGCTCATGTTCCAATGGCTGCGCGATGAAGGTGATCCGGTGCAATTGCTTTCTTTGCTCAAACATCCACTCGTGCGCGTGGGTTGGGATGAAGACAACTACCATTCTGCTCTGGTCGAACTTGAATCTCACAAAAACGAATTTCGTGAAGACGGAACTGTACGCGGACCACGCAGATACGACACACTAGATGAACTCGCAGACCGTTTAGGCATGCAAAAACGCGCACAATCTGCACAATTAATTAGAGATTTAGCCACAGCAGCACGACAGTGCGAGATCAGACCTTCAACAATGGCTCAAGACATTGATGGCAATGTCTTTGCCCGCGCCTGCGCCCGTCTTGCCGAACGTTTGGTCAGCACAGAGGATGAAACAGGCTCAACGCGGTTATGGCGCGGTGTTGAAGGCGCACAAACGGCTAGATATCTGGAAACATTAGCAGAAATTGCTGCTGAATTAGGTCCAGTTCCACCTGATTTATGGACAGAATTTGCCGAATCTATTGCTTCTGAATCTGCAATTCCGCCCAAAGGCGGCGAGCATCCCCGCCTCGCCATATGGGGACCACTAGAAGCGCGCCAACAAATGCGCGATGTCATAATCCTCGCCAGCCTAAATGAAAACTCTTGGCCTGCCGCAGCAGCCGCAGATAGCTTTTTGCCAAAGCGCTTGCGCAAAGATTTAGGCTTACCAGATCCAGAAGAACGCCTCGGCCTATCTGCCCATGATTTTGCGCAATTAGCCTGCGCACCTGATGTGAAACTCGTGCGCTCCAAACGTGTTGACGACAAACCATCCGTCGCATCGCGCTGGTTATGGCGCCTCAACACACTTGCCGCTGGAGGGCTTGGCTCTCCTGAAGCGGTGCAAAAAGCACTTGAACCAGAGCCAAAAAACAATCCACTCATCTGGGCACGCTCCATGCGTAAAGCGCGCGACTACACCCCAATCCAAGCGCCCACCCCAAGGCCACCAGTTGATGCGCGTCCAACCAAATTTTCGGTCTCCCGCGTTGCCCGCCTCATACGTGACCCATACGCCGTTTATGCATCAGACGTTTTAAAGCTTAATCCAATGCCTGCTGTTGGCGCGGAATCTGGCCCCGCCGAACGCGGAACAGCCATTCACGCAGCCGTTGAGAGATATGAGCTTGAAGGTGGTCAAGTTATCGATCTCATCACAAAAGAACTCAAAAAAGCTGGAGAAACAGACACAGCGATAGAGTTAAACCGTCCGCTATGGTCGCGCGCCGCCGATGCTTATATTGCTTGGCGCAATGAGAGAGAAACAAACATTCGCGAGAAGCATTTAGAAATCGAAGGCGAGCTCACATTTGAAATCTCGGGTCGTAAATACCGTCTCACAGCCAAGGCCGACCGGATTGACCTGCTCAAAGACAATACATTTGCGATCATAGATTTTAAGACCGGTACGCCCAAAACAAAAAAACAATTGCAATCAGGTCTAGAACCGCAATTACCGCTTGAAGCAGCGATCGCAGCCGGTGGTGGTTTTCCAAAACTGCCTACCGCAGACACATCCCAGCTTATTTATGTCTCCCTTGCGCCCGGTGCAGCCTCAACAAAGGCCGACAATGGAAAACCCGTAAAACTTGATGAAGGCCCAATGGCAGAAGCACAAAAAGCGCGTGAAGGTTTTATCAAACTCGTACAATCTTACGCCACGATCAGCCAAGCTTATTATTCCAAACCGCGTGCTGAGTTTTCATGGGATGTATCTGATTATGACCGCCTCGCCCGACGCGATGAATGGTCCTCTGACGCAGGAGATGGCGCATGAGCGAGACGACTTCTTGGCCAGATTACGAACACACAATTAAAGGCCAGTTCGATGCCGCCACCCCAACGCATTCAGCATGGGTATCTGCCAATGCCGGATCTGGGAAAACCAAAGTCCTGATCGACCGTGTGGCCCGTCTGCTACTCAATGGTGTTCAGCCTGACGCGATTATGTGTGTGACCTACACAAAAGCCGCTGCTTCCGAAATGCAAGGGCGATTGTTTAAACGTCTTGGTGGCTGGTGTGTTGCCGATGACAAAGCGCTTGCCAAAGAGCTTGCCGAGCTTCAGGCACGCAATATCCGTGAATACACACAAGAAGAGCTCGGCAAGGCGCGTGAACTCTTCGCGCTCGCGCTAGAAACACCCGGCGGATTGCGCATCGAAACCATTCACGCTTTTTGTGGACGCCTCCTCAGACGCTTTCCCCTAGAAGCAAATGTCGCCCCCGGCTTTAAAGAACTCGACGATAATGACGCCTCCCGCCTTTGGGAAATCGCCATGGCAAAACTGGCGGAAGAAGCTGCATTTGAAGACCCAAGCAAAAGCGAAGAATTAAAAGCAGCACTTAAAACAGCTGCGCTCGCGGCTGGCGGCAATGGCCTTGCAGGCCCGCTGCGTTCTCTTTCCTTCAAGCAAGCAGCTATCACTAAGTTCATTCATAAAAGTGGCGGATTAAATAGCGCGCTTTCAAGCCTAAAAAACGCTTTAAACGCGGGCGATGACAGCGTTGATCAACTCATTGAATACGCGATGGGGCCAGCCTTTCCCAAAGAGAAAATCAGACCCTTCATTTCAGTGTTGTATGATGGTGCAAAGACAGATCAAGCAAGCGCTGAAATCCTTGAACAGACTTTGCTCGCCAATACACCGCAGGAGGCATTTTCTCACTATAAAAACTTGTTCCTGACATCTTCAGAAGTATTCAGGAAAACCAACCCTTACACCGTAAAAATCGCCAAATCTTCACCTGAAATAGAAGCTCTGTTCCAGATAAAATCCATTCCAGAAGGAGAAGAAGTTTATCGCGTCCGCAATTTATTAGAGCAAATAAACGCCCGCGCAGCCTATGAGCGCTCCGCCGCCCTTTTGCGGATATCAAACATTGTATTCTCTGATTATGCGCGCCAAAAACGCCGCCGCGCAGCAATGGATTTTGATGATCTGATTGAAAGCGCCGCAGGCCTGCTTACAACACGTTCTATGGCGCAATGGGTGCTATGGAAACTTGAAGGCGGGTTATCACACATCCTGCTAGATGAAGCGCAAGATACTAGCCCAGAGCAATGGAAATTGCTCAATGCGCTCACAGCAGAGTTTTTCTCTGGCGAAGGCGTTGAACACGAAAACCCGCGCACAATGTTTGTGGTGGGAGATGAGAAACAATCTATCTACTCCTTCCAAGGGGCAGACCCAGAAAAATTCTTGTCAAAACGTCAAGAATTTATCGAAGACAGTGAAAAAGCAAAACAGGAGAATAAAACACCCGACATTCTCATGTCTTTCCGGTCCGCACCGGAAGTTCTAGCATTTGTCGATGAGGTTTTTGATACAGGCGCTTTTGAAGGTGAAGCGGCATTTTCTCTAAAACCGCCTGAAGACGGCAATATCATGCGCCACCTACCTTTTCGTAGAGGACATGTCGGCAGCGTCGAACTTTGGCCCCTCTTACGGCCCAAAGTAAATGATGAATCAACACCCTGGGATGCACCTCTTGGGCAAGACTTAGAAACAAACCCAAAGGCAGAATTGGCCGATCGCATTGCCAAATGGGTGAAAAATATCATTGATACAAAGCAAGCAATTTTTGATGAAGGAAAAATGCGCCCCGCGCGCCCCGGCGATGTACTCATACTGGTTCGCGGACGCAAGGGTGGTTTATTTGATGCGATCATAAAAGCGCTAAAAACCAACAACATACCCGTTGCTGGTGCAGACAGAATTGAATTGCTTGATTCGCTTCCGGTTCAAGATTTGCTCAACCTGATCCGCTTTGCACTCTGCCCTGAAGACGATCTAACACTGGCTGAAATTCTGACCGGACCATTTGGCGGCCTGAACGAAAATGACCACCTCTATCCACTCGCTCATAATCGCGGTGACGAAAGCCTTTGGTCGCGTGTGTTGAAAAGTGAAATGCCTAGCATTCTGCCCGTTCGGGAATTCCTTCTAGGGTGTCTAGAACGTCGCCACATTCAACCATATGAATTTCTAACGGCTGTTTTAGAAACACAAGGCCATGACGGAATGGACGGTTGGCAGAAAATACAATCTCGTCTTGGCCCTCCAGCAAAAGAACCAATGACAGCACTTATGGATCGCGCCGCAGGCTTTGATGCCAAAGGCCCCTCTTCGCTTCAGCTTTTCCTTGCTACAATTGAAAAATCCGGCGGCGAAGTAAAACGGGAATTATCAGGCCCACAAGATGAAGTCCGCGTGATGACGGTTCACGGCTCCAAGGGACTAGAAGCACCTATCGTGATTGTCCCCGACACATGTGCTGCGACAAAATCCGGCGTTGATAATAATCTATTAATTACCGGCGAAGACGATGGCTCAGGTTGTGTTGAAGGTATGCCAGTTTGGTCAGGTTCAGCCAAGCAAGACACACCACTTGCGGCCAAACTACGCCTACTCGCTGATTCACGTGCCACACGTGAACATCGCCGTCTCCTATATGTGGCCTTAACACGCGCAAAAGACCGTTTGCTTATTTGCGGGCCATGGTCTGGTGGCGTTAAAAGCAAATCAGGACATTCAGAAACATCTTGGTTTGCTATCTGCCACAAAGCCATGCAGCGGTTGGCTGACAAAGGGCTGGCGCAAATCATTGACGACCCCAATATCGAACCAATAGAGGGTGAAGATAAACCCATTGCCTACCAGTTTGGCGCGTCTCAATATACAGATAATGACGCAATTACCGAAAATGATGAATTAGATTACATCCCTGATTGGATCGGCAAAACCGTGCCACACGAAAGTGGCGGCAGCCGCTATGCAGCTCCATCGTCCCTTTTGGGAGAAGAGCCTGCCGTCCTGCCACCTTTTGTAAAATCGCAAGAAGAACGTCTAAAGCGCGGACGGCTCATACACACCCTATTGCAAACCTTACCAGATATCCCCAAAGCAGATTGGAAAAAGCAAGCCATGCATTTCCTTGGTCGAGATCCGTCCATCAAAGCTGAAGACCGCATAGAAATGTTTGAACGCGCGATCGACGTTTTGAATGATCCAAAGTTTGATCCCATCTTTGGAACAAACAGCAAAGCCGAAGTTCCCATCGTTGGCGGTAATGATAAAAAACTTCCTAAAGGCATGCTCATTAATGGTCGCGTAGACCGCTTGGTTGTCACCGATGAATCTGTGCTAATTGTAGACTTTAAAACCGACCGCCCTGCACCAGCGCGTGAGGAAGATATGGGACCAACTTACACTGCGCAAATGGCAGCATATCGCGCTGTGCTCGAATCAGCTTACCCAAATAAACAAATCAGATGTGCAATTGTCTGGACAGATGGTCCTAAATTGATGGAATTAGATGCAGACAGGATGGACACTTCTTTAAACGCCCTGTTTCACTGACATGAGAGAAGTTTAACACCGTTTAAAGAAAAGCTTGGGTGTAAATTTTCAGAATATGCACTATCTGGAAGATAATAGGTTTCTAACGGAGACAAAACAATGACCGTGATTGACACGACAGACGACAAATTTGACGAAGACGTTATCCAATCAGAAGGCACAATTATTGTGGATTTCTGGGCAGAATGGTGTGGCCCTTGTAAGCAAGTCAGCCCTCACCTTGAAGCGCTTGCCAAAGAAAAAGAAGGCGAGATCAAGATTGTGAAAGTCAATGTGGATGAAAACCCAATGACTTCAGGTCGCTTTGGTGTTCGCGGCATGCCAACTTTGATGATTTTTAAAGATGGTAAAGTGGCTGCAACGCACCTTGGTGCAATGTCGAAAAGCCGCATCGAAGAATGGGTTGCTGAATCAGCATAAATATTCGAAATTATCTACAAAAAGCCTCTCAAACCTTTGTTTGCGAGGCTTTTTTTATATCAGACAATTGGTTCTTCATTCAAAGCCAGAACCACGCCCGCCAAATAAAGTGACCCGCAAATATAAACGGTATCAGCTTTAATATCACCCAATTTCGCAATAGCGCTTTCTAGCGATGGAATGGCTTGAGCACTGACTTTAAAACTCTGCGCGATCTCAACAAGTTTATTTGGATCAGCCCCCAAACTACCTTCTTGCCCAGTATCTGTTGGTAAAGATGTCATCACAAATTGAGACACATAGGGCGCTAATTCAGCAATTATCTTTTCTGCATCTTTATTGCCTTGCATTGCCATCAAAATAATTGGTTTTGCTTCATCAAATTCCAATTGTGATTTTATAGCCTGCGCCAAAACTTTAGCTGCTGCTGGATTGTGCGCACCATCTACAACAACCCGCCCGCCAATCACCTTTTGTAGAGGACCGCTTTTTAACGTTTGCATCCTTGCAGGCCAGCTAGCTTCGCGCAAACCAACAGACATTGTAGCCTTTGTAACATGAGGCAAACCAAGCACATTAAGTGCCGCACATGCTGCCCCAGCATTCATCCGTTGATGCGGACCAGCCAACCCAAGCCAAGGTGCTCTGACAGTGCCGGAATCATCTTCAAAAACAAAGCTTTGATCTTCAAGACTGTCTTGCCAGTCACGTTCTGCTAAAACGACATTGGCACCTTTATCTTTTGCCGCCTCAAGCAGAGCTTGTGTGGCATCATTCTCAGTCTGCTGAGATATGATAACAGGAACATCGGAGCGCATAATGCCAGCTTTGGTGCGCGCAATTGAGGGTATATCTGATACACCGAACATGCGCTCGTGATCACGGCCAATACTTGTTATGATACAGGCTGAGGGACGCGCCATAACGTTCGTTGAATCTAGCTCACCACCCGCCCCGGTTTCAACAATGCATAAATCAGCTTGAATTTGGCTAAACAATAGGAATGCAGCAGCGGTCAGCGCTTCAAAATATGTGAGATCACAGCCCGTATCTTCAACACGCTCCAGTGCTGCAATTAATTCATCATCTGTGACCAGCCTACCCGCCACGCGGATACGTTCATTCACACGAATTAAATGCGGCGATGTGAAGACATGCACGCCAAGATCAGAAGCCTCTGCCATAGAGCGCAAAAACGCTGCGACAGACCCTTTACCGTTTGTTCCTGCTATATGAATTGTAGGCGGCAGTTTATTTTGAGGATCTCCCAGAGATGCTAAAGCCTGCTTTATACGGTCTAGCCCGAACCGAATATCAACCCGGCCTCTTGGATCCTTAAATGCCGCTAATGCAGCATTTAAGGCATTATCCTCAGTCACACTCAAGATTACTCGTCAGTCTTAGGTGCAGCTTTTGATTTTGCCTTACTGCGAGGTTTCGCTTTCGTAGCAGCAGGCTTCTCTTCGACGATCTCGTCAACTGCCGGCGCTTCTACTTCAACAACTTCGTCAGGAGCAGCTTCTGCTTCAGCAGCTTCTAGTTCTTCCACATCAGCAACAGCTATAGGTTCAACCTCCGGAAGTGGCTTACCACCCATGAGCATAGACAATATCTGACCAAGTTTTGCAGGTAGATCGCGGCGGTCTACAACCATATCCACCATACCGCGCTCACGTAGGAACTCAGCCCGCTGAAAACCTTCGGGTAATTTTTCACGTATCGTTTGCTCGATCACACGTGCACCCGCAAAAGCAACCATTGCCTCAGGTTCACCAATGTGAATGTCTCCGATCATGGCATAAGAAGCAGCCACACCGCCCGTGGTCGGGTCCGTGAGCACGACAATGTATGGCAAGCTTGCGTCTTTTAATTCTGTGATCGCGACTGTCGTTCTAGGCATTTGCATGAGAGACAACGCTCCCTCTTGCATACGTGCACCACCAGAAGCCGTGCAAATAATCAAAGCTGATTTTGTTTCAAGCGCTTTTTCTGCAGCAGTAATGAAAGCTTCACCCGCCGCCATTCCAAGCGATCCGCCCATAAAAGCAAAATCTTGCACCAACACAACCGCATTCTGTTTCCCGATTTTACCAATCGCTGCAGCCATACAGTCTTCGCGACCAGTTTTAGCGCGGGAAGATTTCAATCGATCCACATATTTACGGTCGTCTTTAAATTTTAAAGGGTCTTTGACTACTTCTGGCAGTTCGAGCTCTTCATACTCACTACCATCAAACATGCTTTTAAAACGCAAATCTGGCCCAACACGTAAATGCGCGCCAGCAGGCGTAACGAAGAGAGAGGCTTCCAGATCGTCCTTGTAAACAAGATCTCCAGATTTAGGACATTTAATCCATAGGTTTTCCGGCGTGTCTTTTTTTCCAAACACGTTCTTCAGGCCCGGTGGCAGATTTGTTAGCCAGCTCATCTGGTCATTCCCTGTATTCTAATGTTCATCTTATGATCGACTTTCAGCAATTGCATCCGAAAGCACCTTTACCAGCGTCCCCATACGCCTTGGTGCATCAGACGGCATACCTGCTTCAACAGCCATACGAACTTCTTCAACAATAGCAGAACCAACAACAACGCCATCAGCTAGCCGAGAAAATTCAGCTGCCTGCTCGGCTGTTTTGACTCCAAAACCTACAGCAACTGGTAAGCCAGATGCATTTTTTGCGCGGTCTACACCCGCTTTAATATCTGTTTGCGCACCTGTTCCTGCGCCAGTAATCCCAGCAACAGACACATAATAAACAAAACCTGATGATCCATTGGCAACCGTTTCCATACGCGCTTGCGTCGTCGTCGGTGTTGCCAGACGAATAACGGCGAGTTCCAAGTCTGCAAGGTATCCGCGCAATTCCGCATCTTCTTCAGGTGGTAAATCAACAGTGATAACACCATCTACACCAGAATCTGCGGCCGCCTCTGCAAATGCCTTATACCCCATTTTATGGATAGGGTTTGCATATCCCATGATAATTAGCGGAGTATCTTGATTTGTTTCGCGGAAACGTTTTGCGACAGACAAAACATCCGCCAACTTCGTTCCTGCTTTTAGGGAACGTTGAGCCGCTTTTTGAATAGCCGGACCATCTGCCATTGGGTCAGTAAAAGGTGCGCCCAGTTCAATGATATCCGCACCATTCTCAGCGAGCGCTTGAGCTGCCTCAAAAGATGTTTCCAGATCTGGATCACCACACATCATATAGGTCACAAACGCTGCGCGGTTTTGTGTTTTAGCTTTTTCAAAAGCAGCAGATATACGGGAAATAGGCATAAATTCTATGACTTTGCGTTTGTGTTTAGCCAATCTGCATAACGTGCATTTGATTCAATGCAAGGCAATGCAAGTATTGCGGGAATTTCGTGCGGGTGAAGATCAATCACCTCAGCTTCGATTTTGCTATAGTTTTCATGTGGAGCTTTAACCCAAAGGACCCACTCCTCTTCGCGTTCCAGCTCATCTTCCCACATATATATAGCTTCGACAGGCCCATCAATGTTGATGCATGCCGCCAACTTTTTAAGGACAAGTGTTTCACCAATTGCTGCCGCACATTTATCATCAGGGCAATTGATACGAATGAGAATGATGCTCGTCATACTAATCAATATCAATTCCAAGATGACCCGCGACAGAGAATACATCTTTATCACCACGCCCACATAAGTTCATTATGATGAGGCCATCTTTACCCAACTCCTTAGCAACATCACCAACGCGCGCAATTGCGTGTGCGGGCTCAAGCGCGGGAATGATACCTTCTAGTTTTGTACATAGCTGAAAAGCATCAAGAGCCTCTTTGTCAGTGCATGTCAGATATTCAGCGCGGCCTGTATCCTTCAGGAAGGAATGTTCAGGTCCGATACCAGGATAATCCAATCCAGCAGAGATAGAGTGCGCATCAATTATCTGACCATCATCATCTTGAAGAAGATATGTGCGGTTTCCATGCAGGATACCCGGCTCACCGCCATTAAGAGCGGCGGCATGTTCTCCTGTTTCAATACCGTGACCTGATGCTTCCACACCAATCATTCGTACGTTTTCGTCTTCTAGAAATGGATGGAATAATCCTATCGCGTTAGATCCACCACCAATACACGCCATAACGACATCTGGAAGCCTACCTTCGCGTTCCATAATCTGTGCTTTGGCTTCACGGCCAATGACAGATTGGAAATCACGCACCATAGCGGGGTATGGGTGTGGACCAGCGGCTGTACCAATACAATAAAATGTATCATGCACATTCGTCACCCAATCGCGCAATGCTTCATTCATCGCGTCTTTCAGCGTACCTGTTCCTGATGATACGGGTACAATTTCAGCGCCCAAGAGCTTCATGCGGAACACATTTGGTTTTTGGCGCTCTACATCAGTCGCCCCCATAAACACAGTACATGGAAGGCCAAAGCGTGCACAGATAGTAGCTGTTGCCACGCCGTGCTGCCCTGCTCCAGTTTCAGCAATAATGCGGGTCTTGCCCATGCGCAAAGCCAATAGTACTTGCCCCAGACAGTTATTCACCTTGTGTGATCCTGTATGGTTTAGTTCATCCCGCTTGAAATATATTTTCGCACCATCAAAATGCTCTGTTAAGCGTTCAGCAAAATACATTGCCGATGGACGCCCCACATAATCCTGCATCAAGCCTCGATATAGCTTTTCAAATTCCGGGTCTGCTTTTGCAGCTTCGTATTCTTTTTCAAGATCGAGGATAAGCGGCATTAAAGTCTCGGCAACATAGCGTCCACCAAACTCTCCAAAACGTCCGCTTTCGTCAGGCCATTTATTCCAAGTATTGCGCGTGTCCATGACGAAACATCCTTCTAAATCAACTGAAGCATTCAGATAGCGTGAACACCTGAAAAGTACCACGCTTTATACGCGTGATTTTTGCAAAAGATTGTTTTTCTTCGCATATCGTTCAAGAAAAACTAGGCTTATGTTGTAATAACCGCAGAAATAAAGCTCCGAATAAGATTTGCATCTTTCTGACCAGGACTAATTTCAACGCCCGAAGAGACATCAACCATATGCGCACCAGATTGAAAGATAGCGTCTTTCACATTACCCGCATTCAGACCACCAGCAAGAAACCACGGCACCGGCACATCAAAATCTTGCATGATCTGCCAATTGAACCGCGTTCCGTTTCCACCTGGTAACTTGTCTTCTGGACTGGGCTTGGCATCAAACAGAACAAAATCATATTTGCGCATTTCCTGGTCACTTGGAAAATCAGATTGATCTGCGACAGAATAAGCGCGCATGAAATTCATATCTGGACGTATCGCCCTAACCAAATGCAACATCTCATCTGTAATGTCGCCGTGAATTTGCAAACCACCTACACTCGGCACATGCTGAGAGATATCGCGCAGAACCTCAATACTGGGTTTTGCTAGCACAACCCAAGTCATGCATTTATCACCGACATAATTTGTGAGATTTTCAATTGCCTGCAATTCAAGGTGACGCGGGCTTTTCTGAAAATGTACAAAACCAAGATGCTCGGCACCAGCATTAATTGCGACGTCAATCATGGCCATATCTTGAAGGCCACAAATCTTCACATTTTTCATAAGCTTAAACACCTAAAGCAAATTCTTTATTGTACATATTTGTCAGTATACAAAGAAATACTTAGAGCTAAAACAAGAAAGGCGACCATAAAGGCCGCCCTTCCGTAATATACTTTAAACTCTACATGCGTTGCTGTATAAACGATAATTATTTCTTAAGCAAGTCTCTGATTTCAGCAAGAAGTACTTCCTGAGCAGGAGGAGCTGCAGGCTCTGCAGGCGCTTCTTCCTCTTTTTTCTTCAGGTTGTTCATGCCCTTAATCACGAAGAATACAGCCAACGCAACAATGAGAAATGAAATCGCGTTATTAATGAACAATCCATAGCTAATTGCGACTGCTTCTGTTCCTGCTTCAGCATCAGCTGGCTTCAAAACGTATGCTAAATTGGCAAAATCTACACCGCCCAAAAGCAAACCGATTGGCGGCATTATGATGTCATCCACAAAAGACTTCACCACAGTTGCGAACGCGCCCCCCATGATGAAACCAACAGCCATATCGACGAGGTTGCCCTTCATCGCAAATTCTTTGAATTCAGTAATCATTCCCATAAGTTCAGCCCCTTTTTAAAGATCGATTCGTGTCCGATTACGCGAATCATTTGAAAGATTCTAACGTACACATTTCGACTTTCGTCGCAATAACACAGTGCAGTACTAGGTTTAACAACCTAATCTAAGCTCAACCTATATTATTGATAAAGACTACCTATCTTCGGGATCTTCGCCATTATTTAAACGCGCACGAAGCTCTTTCCCAGCCTTAAAGAACGGGACAAATTTCTGTTCAACAGGCACTGATTCACCTGTCCGCGGATTACGACCTGTTCGCGCTTCTCGCTGACGAACGGAAAAAGCACCAAAACCACGAAGTTCAACGCGGTCGCCTGCTTCTAGAGCCGCTGCGATCTCGTCAAGAATGACGTCCACGATCCGCTCAACTTCTCGTGGGCGAATTTCTGGGCGTTCTTCTGACAGACGCAATATGAGTTCTGAACGTAGCATATGACAACTTGAAATGAAAAAGGCCCGAAAAGCAAGTACTTCTCGGGCCTTATCGCTATTTTTTTATCGGAAATGCATCTCCGACAGCCTTTTAAGGGGCGATTTCTTAGTTTTCGTCGTCAGTCTTAAGAGCCGCACTTAGAATATCACCAAGAGAAGCACCTGATTCGGCTGAACCATATTGCTCTACTGCTTCTTTCTCTTCGCGAATCTCTAGCGCTTTCACAGACAATCCAACGCGGCGAGACGCTTTGTCGAACTGTGTAATAAGAGCATCGATCTTGTCACCTACTGAGAAACGCTCTGGACGTTGCTCTGCACGGTCACGAGATAGATCAGATTTACGGATGAATGCAGTCATTTCCTGACCTTCATCACCGAAGGAAACTTCGATACCACCAGAAGCAACTTCAGTCACAGTTACAGTAACTGTTTTGTTCTTGCGAACATCAGAAGTTTCAATTGGGTCACCAGTAAGCTGTTTGATACCAAGAGAAATACGTTCTTTCTCAACATCAACATCAAGAACACGTGCTTTAACAGTGTCGCCTTTGTTGAAGTCTTGAATGGCTTCTTCGCCAGAACGGTTCCAGTCGATGTCGTTGATGTGAACCATACCATCAAGCTCAGGACCAAGACCGATAAACATACCGAATTCTGTGATTCCGCGAACTTCACCTTCAACATCAGAACCTGTTGGGTTTTCAGCAATGAATGCTTCCCATGGGTTGTTCTGAGTTTGCTTAAGGCCAAGTGAGATACGACGCTTGTCGCTATCAACATCAAGAACCATAACTTCCACTTCTTGAGAAGAAGAGATGATTTTGCCTGGGTGTAGGTTTTTCTTAGTCCAGCTCATTTCAGAAACGTGGATAAGACCTTCAACACCATCTTCTAGCTCAACAAACGCACCATAATCAGTGATGTTTGTGACGCGACCAGATAGTTTCGCACCGAGTGGGTATTTCGCTGCAACGCCATCCCATGGGTCTGACATCAATTGCTTCATACCTAGAGAGATACGTTGCGTGTCTGGATTGATCTTGATGATCTGAACTTCAACTTCTTGACCAACTTCTACAACTTGGCTTGGGTGCGATACGCGTTTCCAAGACATGTCTGTGACGTGTAGAAGACCATCAATTCCACCAAGGTCAACGAATGCTCCATAATCAGTGATGTTCTTAACAACACCGCGACGCTGTTCGCCTTCACCCATGTTGCCAACGATCTCAGCGCGCTGTTCTGCGCGAGACTCTTCAAGAACGGCACGACGTGAAACAACAATGTTTCCACGTGGACGGTCCATTTTAAGAATGGCGAATGGTTGTTCTTGACCCATAAGAGGACCAACGTCACGGATTGGACGAATGTCAACTTGTGAACCAGGAAGGAATGCGTTTACGCCGCCAAGGTCAACGGTGAATCCACCTTTAACACGGCCAACAATTGCACCCTTGATAGTTTCTTTAGCAGCGTACTGCCCTTCAAGACGGTTCCATGCTTCTTCACGGCGCGCTTTGTCGCGGGAAAGAACTGCGTCTCCGAGCGCGTTTTCGATGCGCTCAAGGAAAACTTCAACCAATGCACCAACTTCAGGACGCTTGTCTTGGGAAAATTCTCTAGTCGGAATACGACCTTCAGTTTTCAAACCGACATCAACAACCACAAAGTCGTTATCAACTGCAGTAACTGTGGCTGGGATAACCCGGCCTTCAATCATTGAGTTACCGGAAAAACTGTCTTCGAACATCGCGGCAAAGTCGTCGGTGCTCGGATTCATCGAGTCTAGGTCAGACATCAACACTCCAAATTTTATCGTCGTTACAGGCCAGCTGGTTGTCCCAGCGGTCTCGCTACACCACGTAGCTTATATTTATTTTCTCCACAGGAGAGCGGGCGGTATCCCGCCGCAAGGCCAATAAGTCAAGGCTTACAGCCAGAAACACAGGGAATCTGCGGTTGATTTTGCAAGAATCAGCCAATTTGCGCTTTTTAAGCGACAAATCCCTTTTTTAAAGCGAAATTTAGCGCTGTTTCAAAAACATCATCAGGCCCCATTTGGGTCGTATCCAATTGTAGAGCATCCTCTGCCGGTTTCATAGGGGCAACTTCACGTGTCTTGTCTCGAATATCCCGCTCACGCAACTCGGCAATCATCTGTTCCAAAGAAATCGGCTTGCCCGCTTTTTCGAGCTCCATGCAGCGCCTGCGAGCGCGCTCTTCTACAGATGCGTCGACCCAAAATTTCACATCCGCCTCGGGGCAGACAACTGTTCCAATATCACGGCCATCCAAAACTGCCCCGCCCTTTTGACCGGCAAAAGAGCGTTGTAATTCAAACAATGCCTGACGCACTTTAGACAATGCAGCAACTTTAGAAGCAGACTGCCCCGCTTCAGCTGTTCGCAAATCAGCATCTGGATATAAAGTTAAATCGAGTTTGGCAGCAATTTCGGCGCAGGCATCTTCATCAGTCAGGTCAACACCAGCACTCGTCGCAGCCACTCCAGTTGCGCGATACAAAGCGCCTGTATCCATATGTGGCACACCAAAATGTGCCGCAAGCCTTTTTGCAAGAGTCCCCTTACCCGATGCTAGCGTGCCATCAATAGCAATAATCATCATTCTCTAGCCTTGCTCTATATCTGCGCCCAATGCCTGCATATGCGCGAAGAAATCAGGGTAGCTAGTTGCAATCGCTGAAACATCATCAACAGATACCGGAGCTTTGGCTGCACACCCCATAACGAGAGCCGACATAGCAATGCGGTGATCATGGCAAGCTTCTACAATTCCGCCGCCCGGCACTCCGCCGCGCCCGCAACCTCTCACGAGGAAACCATCTGGTCGCTCTTCAGCATGTACACCATTTGCTTTGAGCATATTCACTGTTGCGGTGATACGGTCAGATTCTTTCACACGTAATTCTTCAGCACCTGTAACAAGCGTATCACCATCAGCAAACGCCGCTAGCACACCAAATAGTGGAAACTCATCAATCATCGCAGGTACAATCGCCAATTCAGGTGTCGCAGCATTCAATGATGATGGTATGGACGTTATCGTCGTGATCACCTCTCCGCCTGCTTCCCCTGTCTTAACGACATTCAAATTGGCACCCATAGCTTTTGCTGCATGCACCAAGCCATCACGTGTGTTGTTTTCCATCACATTAAGAACAGACACACTTCCTTCTTGCACTAGCAAGCCAGCAGCCCAAAGAAATGTCGCAGACGATGGATCTCCTGGAATATCCACATTTGTCGCTGTCAGCTGCTGCCCACCTTCAAGAGAAATGCGGCATCCTCCATCTTTCTCTTCAACATCAACAGTCACGCCAAAAGCGCGTAACATGCGCTCAGTATGATCGCGAGTTTTGCGTGGTTCATTCACAATTGTCGTGCCTGTCGCACCAAGTCCGGCCAGCATAACACAAGACTTCACCTGTGCTGAGGCGTGTGGCGGTGTGTATTCGATTGCACTTAACGAAGCACCTTCCAACGTCAAAGGTAATTTGCCACCATTTGATTCGTTTTTAGCTCCCATTTCAGCCAACGGGTCCAATACGCGTCCCATTGGGCGCGATCTCAAACTGACATCACCATCAAATGTTGCTTTTAATTTCTGACCCGCGACTAGGCCCATCATGAGTCGTGCGCCCGTACCTGAATTTCCCATGTCCAAAATATTTTTGGGATTTTTCAAACCAGCCGCACCCACGCCTGTCACTTTCCAGCGACGCAATGATATGCGCTCAACATCAGCGCCACACGCAGCCATTGCTTTGGCTGTATCTTTTACGTCCTCGCCTTCCAAAAGGCCTTCAATAAAGCTTGTTCCTTCCGCCAAGCCAGCAAACATCAGTGCACGGTGTGAGCATGATTTATCACCTGGCGCACGCAAAGCACCATCAAGGCGGGAAATAGGTTTAGATGTTGCGCGCATAAAAGAATGCTCCTGTTGGTATTGTATTAATCACTGTCATATCACAAAAGAATCTGCTCAGATTGTCATCTAGCGCTTTACACTGGCGCATTAACATGGCAACCGCCCGCAAACAAAGAATTTAGAGGGTTTCCAACGTGTCAAAAGCAGATCTCGGTGAAAAGCAAACCTGTCCGGAATGCGAAGCCAAATTTTATGACCTAAAGAAAAGACCGGCCATTTGTCCAAAATGCGGTCACACATACGACCCAATTGCCGCTATTACAGCGAAGCGCGGCAAAGGGAAAGAGGCTGAAGAGCCCGAAGAAGATGATGACGACGATGATGCAGAAGATCAGGTAAAGAAAAAATCTCCTGATGATGACGATGATGACGATGAAGACATTGTAGATGTGCCTGAAATCGACGCTGAAGCTGACACTGTTGAAATCGGTGATGATGAAGAAGACGACACTCCAGGTGCAAAACAACGCATTGCTGAACCAGGTGTCGAAGACGAAATCGACGAAGATGAAGCTGGCATGTCTATCGTAGAAGACGACGAAGACCTTCCAGATCTTGATGATGACGACGATCTCGATCTTGGAGATGACGACGACATCACCTAAAAACCGTATGTGATAAGCATATTTTAAAGCCCACGACCTTGAAAGGTTGTGGGCTTTTTTATTCTTACCCCTTTAAATACAACGCGCTGACGTGAATACTCGAAAAAACACTTGATCCTGACATAAACGCAGTATACTAAACGCCTTCCCTGTCCATGGTCTCATGATCACGACGCGAAATGGGGCCTTAGCTCAGCTGGGAGAGCGCTTCGCTGGCAGCGAAGAGGTCAGCGGTTCGATCCCGCTAGGCTCCACCATTTTCTTTTAAAATCTTATAGCTATATACAGTGATTTGAATTGACGCTTGTGAGACGAAACTAAGTCGCCATGCATCTTATTTATCGCTAAATGGGCCACACGTTTATTTAAATTTTGTGGATTGAGTCATGATTTCATATCGAGATTATGTGCGCTGGCTGTTGAGATCGTCTCGATTGAATACCGAAAGAATATCAATTGCGTGTGAGGATGGTGTGAGTTGGCTTCACACATTGCTGAAAACAATAAATCTGAGATGGGAATGATAAATTTAGCGCGATAGTTCTGTTTAAAAAAACGCGAACACTATCTTTCTTCCAAGTCCCGACTTGGAATCAACAAAAACTAAATAGGCTCAGCTTCATTTTATCAGAGGCAATTCCGAATGAGGAATATGCCCAACAGCCCCCGAAATGCATAAAGTCGCTAATCTTACAATTCTCAACTCTTAGCATTTCGGAGTTATTAGTCTGGCGATTAACCGACCAATGCTGCAGCGTCACGCTCACCAGTACGGATGCGTAATACGCTTTCAAGATCAGAAACGAAGATCTTACCATCTCCGATTTTGTTTGTGTTTGCCGCTGTTGAAACAGCTTCAACGACTTTTTCAACAAGGTCTGATGACGTTGCGATTTCTACCTTCACTTTTGGTAGAAGACGTACTTCATATTCAGCACCACGGTAAACTTCTGTTTTACCATGTTGACGTCCATAACCACGAACCTCAGATACAGTTACACCAGATGCCCCCACCTCAGTGACAGCATCAAGAACAGCATCAAGACGACTTGGTTTAAAGACAGCAGTAATTAGTTTCATAGTGTCTCTCCTTCTATAAAAAATGGGGGTCAAAAAATATCGCCCCGGCAGTTACTCCACTCACGTCTAGCCCAATCATCTCAGGCAACGTGTTTTCGTTTTTCGTCATTTTCATTTCTGGAATGACGAGAAGCTTCAGGTCGAATGACATTGGCACGCGCAGGCCGGTTAACACGTTGCTGCTGTGCATTTGGGATTTGCGGGTCGATATATAGCTGCTTGACCGCCTCTACCATCAACACCCCTCCAAACCCCTTCCATGCAATTTCACCTGTCTTTTCCCAAGCATCTGCAGCCGACGTGACAAGCTTTAAACTGACAGGAGGTGCATATAATGCCCGCGTCCACGCAGTTGGCTGAAACATCGCTGTTTTCAACAAGCCATTCAGCTGCTTCTTTGTGTATGGTCGCCCATGCCCAAAAGGCGTCGATTCAGCTTGAGACCACAATCCAGATCTATTGGCAGCAACCATTAATATACGTGCCTCGGGGGCTGCAACACGCCATAATTCACGCATTAATCGATCGGGATTATCTGCATCTTCCAGCCCATGTATCACCAAAATACGATCAAAAACGGCATCGGCAAATGGTAATTTATCTTCTTCAACTAAGGTTGTCGACGAATTGGACGAAGACGGCCAACACACAGCGCCTTGCGCAGCTGGTGCTGCACAAATGGCTCGCCGCGTGTCTTGAGCGTATGTGTTTAGAAATTCCTGACCATATCCAAAACTCAAAACATCCAAATCATCAGCATGTGGCCATATAGCTTCAATGCGACGCAAAATCATTTCATACGCAGCTTTACCTAGCGGAGTATTGTAAAATGCCTTCAAACGACCCACCTCAACGCGCAAATGCTTTGCCCTCCACAATATTCTGGTTGTAACCTAACCTTAACTGACTCTTCATTTTGAATACAGGTGCCCAAAAAATGCCAAATCCACCACCATCTGCTCCAATTGTGTGCATGTTTGCGTGTTTAAGCGACAATTATGGGTACTTAATTCATCACCCTGCATCAAATTCGACCATCAGCATCGATTCCCCTGATGCCGAAACAATACTCAATATTGCCGCTTCCAAGGGCTGGAATATCACACATATCCTAAACACACATTGGCATGCAGATCATGCAGGCGGCAATGCAAAAATACAAGAAGCTACTGGATGCCGCATCTTTGGCCCCCAAGAAGTAAATTCTCGCCTTCAAGCCCCTCTCGATGACGTCCTGACGGGAGGCGAAACCTTGAATTTTGGCGATCTTTCTATCGAAGTCTTATCTACGCCCGGACATACGCTGGAACATATCAGCTATTACATTCCTATTCTAGACGCTGCTTTTGTTGGAGACACCATGTTTGCATTAGGGTGCGGGCGTATGTTTGAAGGCAATCCTGAGATGTTCTGGAATAGTCTAAAAAAGATTCGCGCCCTTCCCGACACAACCAAGATTTATTGCGCGCATGAATATACGCTTGCAAATCTAAAATTCACAGAATCTATCGACGCTGAAAATGAAGACCTAAAAGCTTACGCCAAAACCCTGCGAGACTTGAGAGCAGATCAGCAGCCGACTATTCCCGCGCTGCTTGGTAAGGAAAAACAAACCAATCCTTTTTTGCGCGCTGATTCTACCCAAATGATCAATTTATTGAACATGCAAGGCAAATCACCAATTGATGTTTTTGCGCATATCCGAAAAATGAAAGATAATTTCTAGTCAATTATTGTAAGGAGACATAAGCCTTAGCAATTGCCTCTGAAGATGGTCGCCCTGCAAACCCATCTGCCGGCGCAATAACTATGCTTAGGCTTGTCCCCTGAATGGATAATCGCGCAGCATCGCCCTGCTTCAAAGAAATACTTCTCAAATCTACATTTGCGTATTTTTTTGCAAGCTCAACACCTATAGAAGCCGTTTGAACCGCTTCCATGGTCCAATCAGCATAATCACTCAGCGCCTTATCAACTGATATCCTTGGCGCTTCTCCTAAAGTCTCAGCCAAATTGCTTGAAACCTGCCTCAACGCCTCTTTAAAATCTGTTGGGTGCGGCGGAGGAATAATGGCATTTGAAGTGGCGTCCAATGTTGTGGGCGCGCCATGACGATCCCCAAATGGAAAAACAATTACATTGCCTAATTCTGTAACACGCAAAAAGACACGACCTGTATCTGTGCGATAGAATTGATCTCCACGCGGTCCATTACTTGCGCGCAAAGCAAACACTTCATCTTCATCTTCATATTTCAAAAGCGCGTGCGGACCTGTTCTATCAAACAGGAAACGCCGACCAGATGAAGAGTCGCGATAATAAGCAGGCCGCGTGCTAGGGGCCAGCTGAGCATTCAGCATAGAAACAAGATCAGCATTTGAAGGGCGTGGCGGATCATATGCCATTGCAGGCGCAACAAATCCGACAACCAAAGCGGAGGCCAGCAACAATACGCGAGAATAATTACGTCTTGAATGTTTCATGTTTGTCATAAAGCCCCTCGACTAGGGCAGATTTTAGGCAGAATTAGTACCAATTTATTAAAGAAGCAGCCTTGTTTGCCAAGACCGCTTCTGCGCTAATCCATTGTGCCTTGAACTCGTTAACCCAAAATTTATGGGCTTTTCAGAGCTTAATGACTGATTTTATGTAGGAATATATTGGCCACCATTGGCCGCCAACGTTGCACCTGTGATGAAAGCTGCGCCGTCTGATGATAAAAATGACACACATGCAGCAATTTCCGAGGACTTCCCAAGGCGCCCAACGGGAATCGAAGAAACAATGCTTTCCAACACTTTTTCAGGTACAGCAGCCACCATATCGGTGTCCGTATAGCCGGGACATACCGTGTTTACGGTGATTCCCTTTCTTGCCGTTTCCTGTGCCAGAGCTTTAGAAAAGCCGATCAAACCCGCTTTAGCAGCTGAATAGTTTGTTTGCCCCATCTGCCCCTTTTGACCATTGATAGAAGAGATATTGACGATACGCCCCCAGCCTTTGTCTCTCATCCCATTGATAACAGCTTGAGATAAATTGAAAGCAGAGGTCAAATCCACGCGGATTACATCATCCCATTGTTCACGGGTCATTTTGTGAAGCATAGCATCACGTGTAATGCCGGCATTGTTTACGAGAACATCAATAATTCCCATTTCAGCTTCAATCGCTTTGACACCGGCCTGACACGCATCAAAGTCGCCTACATCAAATTTGAAGACTGAAATTCCCAATTCTTCTGCGCACTGGCGTGCAGCCTCATCATTCCCCGCGTAATTGGCCGCGACTTTAAAGCCGTCTTTTACTAAAGCCTCTGATATCGCGCGCCCAATTCCGCGCGTACCTCCCGTTACCAATGCAATCTTATCCATTTTCGCCTCTCCCGTAATTGGCGTTTTATTATCTTCCAGTTTTGGGATCTTGGGCTTCATCTTTTGCGAAGCTGATATTTCCAAGCCCAATTTTTCACTGGTCAATGCGGGCATTTAAAACTATGCTGCACTGCAACACAAGTTTTATCTTTAGTCGTATGTTAAATTAAGTAAGTATAGGCCCTTCTATGCTGCACCGTTTGTAATTTGTGCAAAGCAATAGTAAGCCTATACGATAAACATCCATGCCTCATCGCGAATCATAAAGATGGGCATGCCTAAATATTGTTGGAAGAGAAAACTATGACGACGTCCAATGGGACAGCTGGCTCAGTTGATAAAATCATTATCAAGAAATATGCAAACCGTCGTCTCTACGATACTAATGCTAGTGCCTATGTCACACTCGATCATTTAGCGCGCCTTGTTCGTGAGAAAAAAGATTTTATTGTGCAGGATGCTAAAAGCGGAGAAGATTTGACCCGCTCAGTCCTTACGCAAATAATTTTCGAGCAAGAGAACCGTGAAGAAGGTGTGCTGCCGATCAGTTTTTTGCGCCAAGTCATTCAACTTTATGGCGAAAGCATACAATCTGTTCTACCGTCCTATCTCGAATTATCCATGAATACTTTCCTCAGCCAGCAAGAAAAATGGCGTGAGCAATTGGAGAAATCAGCCTCCTATTCCAATGGTGGTTCAGCTTTTGAAGCGCAGATCAGACACAATATTTCTTTGTTTGAAGACACAATGCGGATGTTTACTGCGCCTGCTGCAGCGCAACCTGCCAAGCAAGAAAAACCTCCTGAGGAAGAGAAAAAACCCCAATCCAAATCGGAAAGTTCAGAATCACAAAATTCATCTAACGCCACGAATGAAGCATTGAGTGCACTGCAGCAACAAATGGCGGATATGCAACAAAAGTTGGAACAGCTCTCAAAAGGCAATTAATTAGATTGCAAAAAATCCGATACTGAACAGGTCAGTTGTGCAATACAATTAACGAGATCTAAACAGATGGCAGGCTTCTTGCTAGAGTGTGTGTATGAGAATCACACCGACCACACCATGCCAAACACTTAACCGGCGCGCATCTGATAACAAGATCGAACGCCGCAGTGTTAATTCGGGCCGCCGTCTAGGTGATCGCCGTGGTGCGTCCACGACAAGACAGTCTCAAGAACGCGCTAGACATTCCAACCATCAAGCGCACACATCCAATTTAGACAACCAATGGATTAGCCCAGTATTTGCAGCGCACATTATTGGCCAGCACACTGATGATACGCAAACGAGAGGCAATGCTATAAATGCCAATCGTGCTTATGATAAGGTGGTAAACCCTTATCTACGTCCACTACACACGCGCACAGCGTAAATTAGCCACGCGCCTCAAGCTTTGTGAGAATCATTTCCAGCAAAGTTTCTAAGCGATCAATGCGTTCATGCACGCCCATAATCATCTCTCGCGTAACAGCGCCACCTTCCCCGCCCGAAGTATTTACACCACTTACATTTTCTTCGATTCTTGTTTCAAGCGCGAGATCACCTACGCCGCAATATTTTGCGACGATTTCCGGATTTATCGATAATGTATCAGCAAAAGAATGTATCTCAGAAACACTTATAGCGCGTCGATCGTCGAAGATCATATCGACTTCATCAATGGTCATTCCCGAGTTTCTTGCCAGTGAGTCTCTAGTGAGACCAAGAGATTTCAGACGGTCATCAAACCAGTCATAATCAAAAAAAAGCGCCACTCTTTTACTCTACTTTCCAAAGCCCTCTCCGACCGCGAAGTCGCGTCGGGCTGATACAATAGTTACGACCACACCGGCCAGCACATCCAATAAACACATTAGCGACAAGATAAAAAAGACTGATGTTGCAAAGTTTTTAAAAAGCAAAAACTCAACCAGTGCAAAAATAAACAACAACATGGATACAGCGTGATTGAAAATTGTTGCTGCGCCTGTGCTTGTTGATTTGAGGACTTCCGCAAACAAAAAAGTGAGCCCAAGGATCAACAATATATCACCACGCGATACCGCCCAAAAAGCACCATCCGATACCATTGGGATTTTCCATATCGGCGCATTCAAGAAAGCATGCATATGCGGCACATCGCTTAAGGCAACAGCAGCACCTTCAACAATCACGGCATCTGGATCATCTGGGCTTCGCGAAAATGCCAACAAGTTATAAATAATTATTGGAATTGAAAGCAGCGGAAAAATTCCAAATAGTGCGCGCATGCCTTGTCCCCGATCTGATGGTTTGTCTCTTCGTCTAGATGATGTCTTCGACTTAGTCGCTTTATCGTCCAAACGTCCTGCTGCAGCCGTAGCTAAAAAATCAAACATTTAAAAGCCCTCACCCCCATTTCATACAATCTTGTATGTTACGTCAAATGGCAAAAGCACTTTTATAATTCATCTGCACCGCCCGGATGGCGCCGACGCTTGCGCAACCAAAGCACACCACGCAAATCTGTCCATGCGGCAGCCAAACGTCCCAAATTGGTATATTTTGATGTTCCAAACTCACGATGTTTATGACTAACGGGAACAGCTTCGACTTCATAGCCTTCAGCTTTCATTAAAGCTGGCATATAGCGATGCATATGATCAAAGTAAGGTAACATTAAATATGCTTCCTTTTTGAAAGCTTTCGCCCCACATCCTGAATCGCTGTGATTGTCTTTGAGAAGTTTTTGTCGAACCGCATTCGCCAATCTGGAGCCTATTTTTTTCCAAGATGAATCCTGACGTTTCGCCCGCACGCCTTGAACAAGAGCAAGATTACTTGGCGCATCCGCGCGGATCAATTTCGAAACAAGTGCAGGAATATCTAGAGGCGGATTCTGGCCATCACCGTCAAGTGTTGCAATGATTGGTGCTTTCGCTGCCAAAACACCCGTACGTATGGCACGGCTTTGCCCCGCATTATTTCTGTGCCCAAGAACCCGCAAAGCTGGAAAATTTGGTTTTAAAGCTACCAAGCGCGCCCGTGTGTCATCAGTAGATGCATCATCCACCAATATCATTTCATAGGCTCTACCGTCCAATGCAGTAGCAATATCAGCGACAAGTGAGCCTACATTCCCAGACTCATTATGAACGGGAATAACAACGGAAATTTCCAGAGCACTCAATTCCTTGCTTATATCTTGGATAATTTCAGACAACTCTATCGCCTTTTCCTAATGATGTGATCACAATACATAAGCCCCAAACAGCCTTAAAACGTGTTTAGCCGTCTTTGCCTAGTCATCAAAAATAAAAAACATGCAATGATAAGATTGTAATTTTCTATAGCGCCAATCGCCAGAGCATGATCAAAGACAACCCAAAGACAAAACATATGTTTTGAAAACTGAGATAATAAACTGAACAATCAGGATATGCCGATGCTAAATCTCGATATGCTCACCAAGGGGATCCGCCCCTACATATTGATTTCTTTATTGATGGCGACACTTTCAATGCCAGGCATGTTCTCAATGCCAGTTATGGACAGAGATGAAGCGCGATTTACGCAAGCTTCATCACAAATGTTGGAAACTGGCGACTATGTTGTTATTCGCTTCCACGATGGACTGAGAAACAAAAAGCCAGTTGGCATTCATTGGCTACAAGCGGCTAGCGTAGCAAGTTTGTCAGATGTTGATGATCGCCAAATATGGGCGTTCAGAGTCCCATCATTCCTTGGCGCACTTTTAGCTGCCTGCGCCACCTTCTGGGCGGCATCGACACTATTTTCTCGTCGTTCAGCCTTGTTATCGAGCGTCTTACTAGGCTCAACCCTCCTGCTATCTTCTGAAGCGCATATCGCAAAAACAGATGCAGCTATGGTGGGTTTCATATGTCTTGCTATGGCCTGCCTAGCCCAATTGCGAGCAAGAGAAGATGCAAAAATCAATGCTCTAAAAAGTGCAACAAAAACATATACAACTGGCAACAGAGTTCTTTCTGTCGTATTCTGGTTTGCGCTGGCTTGGGGCGTTTTGATTAAGGGCCCCGTTGCGCCAATGGTTGTCGGTTTGGCGATTGCAGGCCTTGCCCTGTGGGAAAATCGATATAACTGGCTAAAGCCACTTCTATTCTGGCCGGGACCGATCTTATTCATATGGATGTCTGTGCCTTGGTTTATCGCCGTTCAAATTGCAACAGATGGTGTTTTTCTTTTTGAAAGCGTCTCGGTAGACCTCGGCCCCAAACTGGTAAGCGGCGCAGAAGGACACAGCGCACCTCCCGGCACGCACCTTTCACTATTACCCTTTATGATGTGGCCATCCATTCTATTTCTCATTCCTGGATTAGCGCTAGCAGTCTCTCAAGCATTTAAAACAAAGCCAGCCAAGAAGAATAAACCAACGCCATTTTCCGGCTGGAAATTTGTGTTGGCATGGGCTGTTCCGACATGGATTGTGTTTGAGGCCATGCCGACGAAATTAGCACACTACCCCATGCCAACTTATCCAGCATTGGCAATTATGGCAGGTGTCGCGCTTGACTATATGCTTACAAATCAAAAAGAAGCTCCCCCTGCATGGAGCCGCTGGTTGTCGCTGGCTCTGTTTGGGCTAGGCTCAATTCTCGTGATTGCGATACTCTCGCCTTGGGGGCTTGAAGCTCTTCGTATAGAAGCAGCTGAAGACTTTGGACCCGATGCTCTACGCGTCCTCAATATTTGGAATAGTGATTGGCAAGCTGCTGGTGCGCCTGTCTGGCCTTTTGTCCTCACGATTCTAACAGTACTCGCAGCAAGCGTTTTCTTTATAATGCGAAAATTTGATGCTGCATTACTGGCAATAATCGCCTGCTCTATCGTGGCTGGCGTCAGTCTGCGTACAGTCATTCTGCCCAATCAAACATGGGTGATTGCAACAGATGCTGCTATGGCAACGCTGGAAGATATTTGTGGCTTTCCTGAAAATACGGCAGCCCGCAAAAAAGCAACACAATGCCAAGACATTTCGCCACCCAAAACTGTTCGCGCCATAACATATGCTGAACCAAGTTTTGTCTTTTCACTCAACGGAAAAATTCAACTTCTACACAAAGAAGATACAATTTTGCCAACCATTGAAGAAGAAGCGCGGCCAGTTTGGATTATCAATATTGGGAAACCAGATGGAAAAATTGCGCTAAAACAGCTAATCGCGAACGCCGCAGAAGCAGAACGTTGTGCAAAACTATCTCGAAAATTTGTGAAAAATTATTCTAACAATGATGCATCCGAGCTAATCGCCATTGCGATTGAGCCAAACAGCTGTAACGGCTCACCTTTGGGTGATTTAATTGAAGAAAAACTGGGTCTAGACACAACGCCTTAACACTAAGCGTTTGCGTTGGCGCGTGCCTCAATCACCACTTTGGCACGCCGAGACGTGAATTGCCGTTTGGCACGACCAAATGTTGAACGACCCACACTGCGCCCGATCAGCAATATTGCGAATAAGGGAATCAACAAACATGCGAGAATGCGCTCTGGGTAAGCTTTTGCAAATTTTCTAAAATAAAGCCCAAGGCCCCATGCTTTTTCCCAATCAACACGAAAGCTTGGCGCATCGCTTGTACTGCCATGATGCAGCGCTCCCGCCAGCGGTGTGTAGTAAACGCCGCCATTTTCAGTCTCTTGCGCACGTCGACAAATATCAATGTCTTCCACGTGTAGGAAATAGTCTTCATCAAATCCGCCCAGCTGATCAAATCCAGAGCGGGACAAATACATTAATGCACCAGATACAACAGGCATCTCGACTGGCCCCGTAGGCGGTGCTTCTTTAAACCTATTCACGTCCGCGAAAATTGGATGTAATCGCTCGAATAATCCTAAGCCGGTATAGGTTACAAGTGCAGATGTAAGGCGCAGCATCCGGCGACGACCACCGCGTTGCTCTCTACCTTTAATATCAAAAATACGGCCACCGACAATCCAAGGCTCAGGCCTGTCAATAGCTGCTTCTTCAAGGGCTGCGACAGATCCACGTCTCAAAATTGCATCTGGATTTAAAAACAACAAACGGTCGCCATGTGCGTATTTTGCTCCGAGATTAGAGCCACGCGCAAAACCGATATTTCCATGCCCAGATATGAGTTGTAGGCGGTTTCTATGTCTATCTGCTAGCCGATTCAAGAAACCTAAATCACGCGGTTTGTTACCGTTGTTTACAACTATTATCTCATCAATTTGTGGATCAGTAAGAAGCGCTTCTAAACAATCGCGTAATTCAGGGCCTGTATTATAGGTTACAACGACAGCTGATACAGTTGGCAAATCTTCCAGAGATTGATTGACCAATTTCCAGATCGAAGCTGTCTTCAAAGAATTTCTCATATCCCACCCATTACGCTACTTCATCACTCCACGCATTGTGAATTAATGATACAAATCCAATAACAACTACAATCAATGCCCACCACCAGTCATTCCAGAGACTGAAAGAAAAATTACAAATGATCAGGCATGCAGCCCATAAACCACAAATCGCGGCAGCAGCCTTCGGTCCTAAATCCGCAGGAGCAGGTAACCTATTCCCCATTAATAAAACACTTAAAGCTGTTAACCATACACCAACATATCCTGTTTCAATCCAAATATGCAAAAACATATTGTGTGCATGTAGCGGAATAATCCTTTGTCCTTCCCAAATTCCGTCTTCAAAAACGGCATCATACGTCCGCAATGCGTCTAGGCCTTGACCCCAAAATGGCTTTTCTGACATGTGCCGAAGCACTTCAGTCCAAATTTCAATGCGCCACAAATAAGATGCTTCAAGCGTTTCTTTTCGGTCTCCAAGCACCTCAATAAAACCGCTAAAGACAATTGGTGACAATACAATGAACCCCGCAGTGGCGCAGCCTAGTATGCGAAAGGTATATTTTCCAAAAATTCCCGGCAAGAACATAAAAGCCCACGCAAGAAGTATTGCAGAAGCTGCTGCACTAGCACTCAGTGACTGACAATAATATGCCGAAAATAGCGCAAACCCTGTTGATAAAAGTAAATCCCGCAATTTTGGGGTATTATCTACATGTCGAAATATTGCGATCAATAAGGTCGCACCAATCCCAAAGGCTGAAACATTCCGGCTCAAATTCAAAGTGGCGGAAGTTTGGTCTGTAATGAGTGGCTCAAAGAAATTATAAACGTCGGAGTAGAAGTAGTTGATAATAACCAAACTTATCGCTTGCAATAAGATAATGACCGAGAAAACCTCTACAACCAATTTAGATTTCGCTTTGGATACTTTCTGCGCGCCTGCGAGCGCAATTCCACCAAATAGCGTAATCAAAGCGACTCGAAGGACTGCAGATTTTACGTGAAAATCACCTTTACTAAAGTCAAATTCAACTAAGGGCGTTGTATATGGCGACCATATCGACGTGCAGGCGGCGTAGACCAATGCAACGATAAACACTCCCATATAAGGACGAAACTGAATGTTTTTTTGAAAAAATAATGCCGATATTCCAAGTATACCAACAAGGGGCACAAAGCCCAAGGCTCCAGCAAAAGCGATAGGTAACCAGATTATTGTCGCGAAAAACCAAGGAATGGCCGACATCTATTTCACTTTACTAATCAGTATGCCGAATCAAAAAAACTCGGATACACCCCCGAACACGCCAAACTAAAAACCTAAACTCATCATAAAGACAAGCTTAGGATTCAAGGCTATCTCAAATCAGGTGCTAATGCTTCAACAGAAAGCAGTTGGCAGGCTTCATCAAGAGATAAAATCTCGGGACGCGCATTACCAGCACCAAATCTTCTCAACGCCAATTTCTCTTCTTCTGCTTCATTCATCCCGATAACAGCGATAACTGGAACCTTCATGTGTGAGTGTTCACGTACTTTATAATTGATCTTTTCATGTCGCAGATCCAACTCTACGCGAATACCTTTTGCGCGAAGTCGAGCTGCCACTTTTTCAGCATACGCATCCGCTTTTGGTGTAATTGTGGCAATGGCAACTTGAGTGGGTGCCAACCACATAGGAAATGCACCTGCATAATTCTCAATTAGTATCCCCATAAAGCGCTCAAAAGTCCCAAACACAGCACGGTGCAGCATCACGGGGCGGTGCTTTTCGCCATCTTCACCGACATAGGTTGCATCCAAACGCTCTGGCAACACATAATCAAGCTGAAGTGTTCCGCACTGCCAAGTCCGCCCGATAGCGTCTGTTAAGTGGAACTCCAGTTTAGGGCCGTAAAACGCCCCTTCACCCTCAGCATAGTCAAACTCAAGGCCAGCTTCATTCAATGCAGTCGCAAGTGCGCCCTCGGCCTGATCCCAAGTTTCATCATTTCCAGCGCGCTGTTCAGGGCGCGTTGCAAGTTTATAACTGATCTGATCTAAGCCGAAATCACCATAAACGCGCTTGAACAAATTCAAAAAACGCAGTGTTTCATTTGCGACTTGGTCTTCACGACAAAATATGTGCGCATCATCCTGTGTCATCTGACGTACACGCATAATGCCATGCAATGCACCGTGAGGTTCATTCCGGTGACAGCAACCAAATTCAGCCATACGCAAAGGGAGATCACGATATGAACGTGTCCCCTGCTTAAAAATCTGAACATGTGCAGGACAGTTCATGGGCTTAAGCGCCATCAACTCTCCCTCGCCCGAAAGCACTGGACCTTCCTCTTCGACAGAAGGTATTTCATCCGGCACGACAAACATGTTTTCACGGAATTTAGACCAGTGGCCGGATTGTTCCCAGAAAACAGAGTTGAGAAGTTGAGGTGTTTTGACTTCGACATAACCATCATCATCCTGACGACGACGAATATATGCTTCCAGCTGACGCCAAATCATAAAGCCATTTGGGTGCCAGAATACAGAACCTTGAGCTTCAGATTGAAGATGAAACAAATCCAACTGATTACCAAGCTTACGGTGGTCACGCTTCTCAGCTTCTTCAAGGCGCACAAGATAAGCCTTGAGATCTTTTTCATTGCTCCATGCTGTTCCATACATACGCTGAAGCTGCGCATTATTGCTGTCACCACGCCAATAAGCACCGGCAAGCTTCATTAGCTTGAAGGCTTTAGGCAATTTACCAGTTGATGGTAGGTGTGGGCCTTTACACAGGTCAAACCAATCGCCCTGACGATAGACAGTAATTGTTTCATCAACAGGAAGGTCAGAGATCAACTCAGCTTTATAGTCTTCACCAATGTCCTTGAACATTTTGATCGCTTCGTCACGATTCCAAACTTCACGAACAATTGGATAATCCGCATCAATAACGCGGTTCATCTCTTTTTCTATCTTTTCAAAGTCATCTGTTGAAAAAGCTTCTTTACGCGCAAAATCATAATAGAAACCATCATCAATGACTGGACCGATAGTGACCTGTGTGCCCGGGAATAGCTTTTGAACAGCTTGTGCTAAAATGTGCGCTGCATCATGGCGTATAATCTCAAGACCTTGTGGATCATCCTTGGAGTGCAACGCAACTTGGCTGTCACCCTCAAGAGGACGTTCCATATCCCATAATTCACCGTTTACCGTTGCCACGATAGACCGCTTTGAGAGGGACTTGGAAATGCTCTCGGCTACATCACGCGGGGATGAACCGGCTGCAATTTCACGCATAGAACCGTCAGGCAAAGTAATCTTGATCATGGGTATTTCTTCAGGTGGCAAACAATTATAAACAGCGGCACTATCCACTGCGAATGCATTCCTAGAACAAATTCGCGCAGATTGAACCCCCGCAATGGTATTTTCTGTGGTTTTTCAATTTTTAGGTTAATCACCACTCTGGCGTAGCGCGATGCTCACGCCCTACCCGCCTTCATCAAACCGCTTAGCGCCCCATTGCCCATATAGCCAAGGCCTTAACCATGAGGCACCGCGCCTCAATTGCAAAGGCATCTGGTCTTCACCTCTGGTTCCGCCTGGTCTACATCGACAAAACCGAGCTAACCCCATCCAACTACCCGCCCAGATCCCATATCGACTGCATGCCTGCGCACAGTATTCTGAGCAAGTGGGGTAATGTCGGCAATGAATACCACACGCTTGAAACACCACTGAAAACGACGCCTTATAGGTTCGAAGCAGAATTCTCATTATCGGCGCATATTCTGATCGTGTTTCAGGTGCTTGTTTCATATATCAAACTTTTTCAACACAAGCTCTTCTCATTATTGACTCATCGTCCGGCTGCAACGAAAGTTCAGACAACCAAGGAAGGTTTCACAAATCATGCGCTATTTTGCAATCGCTCTAACAGCTTGTCTTGCCGCTGCTTGTGCAACAACAAAGACTGTATCAGAAGACACCGCAACTGAAACCACTATTGAAGATGTATCTTCTGAGACATTATCAGAACAAGATGCAAAACTATCAGATTACTATGCAACAGGATGGGCAGTAACTGGTGGATGGCCTGGAGAATATCCAGCTGGTTTTTCCATTTTGGAAGAAAATATCGTGCTTGAAGCGCATTCGCGCATGCACCCGCTAACACCCGCAAACGTCAAATGCCCTGTTCCTCAATACGCAACATATCAGCAATGGAACATACCCCGTAGCCAAGCAGATAATCTCAACTTCCAAGTTGCAACCAAAATTTTTAACATAACGATCACTCAAGACACGACGATCGAACACCCTGACAATGAATTGGCATATCGGCCAAAGAAGCTTTCACTAAAAACAGGAGACCAACTCTCTTATCTTCGTTACCTAGGAGAAGGTTTTGCCATCGTCGAGTTTGAAGGCAAGGAATATGAGATCGACGAGGCTGGATTACATGGTGTCTCAGACATTGATAATTCAGACAATCCCGATCGAAATGGTGAGGATTTGTGGTTGGAGCTTACATGTGCGGACGCAAAAGCGACACGTGCTTGGGTGCTCTATGATGAAGTCATTCGTCAAGATGGTGTGGGACCAACCCCCATTATCGGCTATGGAGAATCGCAAGACATCACACAAGACGATGTTCAAAGCATAATCGAAATGATGGCCATAAATGCTGAATTTGGCGGCCATTAGTCCCCTCTTGTAAGGTTGCAACGCAAACAATGCTAAGTTTAGAATTATGTCAAAAACGACCTTTACAAAAAGATACTTTACGCGCGACACCATCTTTCCTGCTCAGAGACGACAAAGACCATGCGTTACTTTTAAAATCACCCATCTTTTTGAAGGCGAGAAAAACATCTCCTGAAACGTCAAATATTTCGTCATTCATATTTAAAATACAAAAACGCGCTGCACTAATCTTTAAAGGGCCGCTAAAAAAATACTCTTCCGGAAAGTTGCCAAATGCTTCATCAGAACACTCTCTCCGGTTGGATTAGAATGTCTATTAAAACCAGTATTTTATCAGTATCATTCGTTTTGTTTTCAGCACTGATATCAGCCTTAACGCTGTCTCATGCGGATGAAGAAACACAGACTGACTGGCCTGATAAAACGCTCGCATTTATGCGAACTGTTATTGATGAAAATGACGCTTCTTATTTCTCGCAAAAAGCAAAATTTGAAACAGAGCTGGTCAAAAAAGATATCAATACCCAAATGAGATATTGGAAGTCTCAAGCGTTCAACTCAGCAGCTTACGCGCCAACAGTCACCGAAGAATATGATCGCGCCAAAGCAATGATCCAAAAATTGGATAATTTGCAACCCTATTCGGATCACTCTGTTTTTATAAAAGCAATGGATGTTGTGAAAGAGACGATCGGCAACAGCGAAATAGATGAAGGTATTCTTCAAATTAACGCACTTTTGAAAACCGAAGACCTAGACATTTCAGACAAGCTTAGAATTGAAATCGCCAAGGCGAATATCTACGATTACAATTTAAGTGCTGACAATTCGGCCAGTACACTCACAGAAGTCATTGCACAAAGCGAAATCGCCGACATCGATCCTGTGGTAAAAATTGATATCCTTAAAGCTAAAACGCTCATATTCCACTTCTCGCATGACCCTGAATCAATTCTGAAAGATGCCATTCAACAATATGAACTCGCGGGTAAGAGCGATCTGCTAGTTGAACGCTTTTCAGTGCTCAATATGGTCACGAGCCTTCTTCTTTCTCATGGAGCTTATGAACAAGCTTTGGAAGCTGTCGATATATTACTACAAAACCTCGATCCGCCCCAATATATTTTCCAAGAATACTATAGCTATCAATTGTGTTCATACATCAATCTGTTTTCTGGGCGTAATGAAAGAAAAGCAGGCAATGACGAACTTGCAAAAAAACGTTTAGAAGCTGCTCTGAACTGCTCACTCAAAGCCGAACCGTTTCTTCCTGTGCAAAGCGAAGTCGCGATATTCGATTGGACGAATATCCTCATAGCAACGGCTTTTGATCTAGATAGACTAGATATCGTGCGAGACTATCTTCCGAAAATGAAGAACCTTCGAATCTCTAGCGATAATTTCAACAATAAAACAGAAGTTATCACCATTGAGGCTAAGCTATTTCGGGCAGAAGGTAAGTATGATGATGCCTTCGACAAAATGCGGGAAGCGTTGAACACTTTATACGCAGAAAAACAGGACCAAATTGCTCGAAATGTTGAACGCCAGACGCGGCTTATTGAAAGCGAAAAAGAACGCATCACATTAGAAGCCGACCTATTAGAGCGGGCAAACAAATCACAAAAAGAATCAATTCATAGACTTTATTGGCTCTTGGGTTTGATATGCTTCTTTCTTATTGTGACAGCTATATTTGCTTTTTTTCTGCTAGCCACTCGCCGCGCTGCCATTGCATCACGCGACAAAGCACGCAAGCTCAGCGAAGTGAAGTCACGGTTCTTAGCTAATATGAGCCATGAAGTGCGCACGCCCATGAGTGGCGTTTTAGGATTGACCAGCGCCTTAGAACAAACTCCGCTCACTAAAGAACAAAATGAACTTGTGGTTTTGATCGCGCAGTCTGGTGCTTATATGGTGAATATTCTCGATGATATTCTCGACTTTGCACAAATTGATAGGGACAATATCACGATTAGAATAGACGCTTTTTCACCCAATGAATTGCTGTCTTCTACATATGCTTTTTTCCAAAAAAACACGCATGAAGCTGGGCTAGAACTTATTCTTGACTCAAAATTTCAGAATGAGTTGGTCACACTTGGTGACGAAAAACGCATTCGCCAAATACTGTTTAATCTTATATCAAACGCAATAAAATTCACACCAAACGGCCAAATTACCCTTCGCGCTTGGTGCACCCAGTTAGATCAAGTCGACACCCAGTGCGAACTACATTTTGAAGTCAGCGATACCGGAATTGGTATGGATGAAAAACAGATGGAGAATATTTTTGATCCATTTGCACAAGTAGATATGACAAAAAGACGCCGATATGGCGGCTTAGGTCTTGGCCTATCTATATGCAAACAATTGCTAGATGCGATGGGCGGAGCAATTTCCGTTACCTCAATCCCCGGCTCCGGTACAAATTTTAGTTTTTATGTCCCAGTGGACGTTCAAACATCTCAGAAAAGTCAGCCGGCTGAAATTATTAGTCAAGAAATCAGCTCCGAAGAAAATCCTTTACGCGTCATGGTGGTGGAAGATCACCCGATGAATCGCCGCGTTATTAGTATTCTACTGTCCTCTTTAGGCATTCAACCCGTCATTTTTGAAGGCGGACGCCAAGCCATCAACGCATATGAAACAGAAACATTTGACACCATTCTTATAGATATTCAAATGCCTGATATTGATGGCATTCAAACTATGCACGCAATGCGGAAAATAGACGAAGGCCAAGGCAGAACCAGCCCGCGCTATATAGCATTTACCGCGAATGCTATGGTGCACCAGATAGAGGAATACCGGGCAACTGGATTTGACGACATTCTAACCAAACCAATTGAAGCAAAAGACCTCGTAAAAATCCTAAACATCGAATAACTGCCCCGCTTAACCCCAACTCTTGCCACGCCTCCTTCATCGTGGCACTTCCCTGCCTATGTCACGTAGTTTCGTTTATGCTCCAGCCAAAGATCCATCCATTGTCGTCATCTATGAAGATGAGGCATTTCTTGTGCTGGATAAACCATCGGGCTTATTAAGCGTTCCGGGTAAACCACCAGAACATTCCGATTGCCTTGAAACACGGGCGCAAGCAGTCTATCCCGAAGCCCGCACAGTTCATCGTTTAGATATGGCAACATCGGGTGTATGGGTCATGGCACGAGAACACGCCATGATGCGGCATTTAGGGCTTCAATTTGAACGCCGCCACACGTCCAAAACTTATATCGCACGCGTATGGGGTGACATTGAAGATGATGAAGGCTTCATTGACGAACCTATAATTTGCGACTGGCCCAACCGCCCGAAGCAGATGATTTGCTATGAAAAGGGAAAGCCATCTCAAACAAAATGGAAAGTCATTGAGCGCAAAGACGGCATAACACGGGTAGAACTCACACCAATAACCGGCAGAACTCACCAATTACGCCTGCACATGCAACACATTGGGCACCCAATTTTAGCTGATCGCATCTATGCACATGATGAAGCATTCGAAGCAGCAGACCGCCTGCAATTGCATGCGCATAGCATAACCATGCATCATCCAATTGGCGGTGAGAAAATTACTTTTACCAGCCCAGTCCCCTTCTAGAATCTATCATTCTGGAAAAGGACCACAGCTAGGACACATCACTGACCTGAAACATAAAGGCCAATGTTTACAACAGTATCCACCCAGATTTCATCTTGATGCGCGACAAGGTAATCAAGCAATTCCTGATGTGCTTCTGCAGATACTTTCAAATGATCTGCGCCTACGCCATGAAATAACAAAGACCCTGCACCACCTTTTGCAACGACGGATTTAACATAAGCAATCAATTGCTCGCCTGTCGCACCTTCTGGTCCATATGCTGGAATATTGTAGATATCACCTTCGACATAGGGAACATCATAAACACCACGCGCAGCAACAAATAGCGGCTTGATTGCATTGTAATAACTGCCATCAGATGTCACAGATTCACTGCATGGATACCCAAAACTTCTAACTTGTTTGCCATCCAGTTTGCTTAGCGTTTCATTGACACTTTCAATTTCTGCAATCATTTGAGCGATTGTGTATTTATCCAAGTCTTTTTTAGGATCTACCCACTCACGTCCAGGCAATGAAGCTTTACACGGATGATTGAAAGTATGATTTCCAAGTTCATGACCATTATCAGCTGCAGCAACCCACTCTTTCGTTCTGTGGTTCCAAGGATATCGATCAAGGGTGACGTAGAATGTTCCTTTAAGTCCAGCTGCATCCAAAGCTGGCAATGCCACATCTAAATGGCTGTCGACTGCATCATCATATGTCAGCGCGATGGCAGCTTTTGCACCATTGGGCCATACAGTTTTAGTCGTGTTGGGGTTGGCTGCTTCTTGAACATCAATACTTGCACATCCAATTAGCAACATTGCAAACGAAATACAGGCCGTAAATTTAACTTGTTTCATGACTCGTCCTCCACTCCACACTATATTGTGTGGTTTATATAATTTGCTGCAAATTATGGACCACGTAACATAAGATCCACATAGACTAGCTGTTGGCCGATTGCTTTTCATTTGCTGCTTCCATGGCTGCAATCAGTGCTTCAAAAGCTAAAAGTGTGGAAGTGTGTCTCTGTGGATAGTCACGTACGCCTTCAAGGTGGCGCAATTCCCAAAAATCGCCGTCTGGTGGCGGTGCACCCTCTTTAAGCATGGCTTTAAACGCATCTCGAATTGCCACAATATCCGCTAAATTCTTACCTTTTGCATGCGCAGATAATACCGAACATGAAGTCTGACCGAGGACACACGCCTCAGGCTCAAAACCAATGTCAGTAATTTTGCCTTCACTATCCAAATTCACGTCTGCCGTAATAACAGAACCACACACACGGGAAACCTTACGCGCACTTCCATCAGGATTTGCAAGACGCTCCGCATTCGGGATATTCGCCGCCAGCTCCAATACGCGATTATGATAAATTTCATCAAACATAGCTTTTAGGTCGTTATCCGTGATTAATTCTTCAAGAGGGTCTTTAGCCTAAGCCAATGAATTTTAGCAATCTATCAGCGACTTTCAGCATAAGCAGAACACTTCCAAGAAAAGCACCGCCAGCAATAAACAAAAAGACGCCATCACGCGCGGCCAAACCAATGCCTATCATCAAAATGGCTAGGCTGGGCAAAATCGGACCAAGCGGAATAAGGCCTAACGGGTATGTGATTAAAGCAGCAAGCACGCACCCTATGGCAACAATATTTATGAAAGGTGCTTCGGTTAAAAACGTAAATCGAGGCTTGGTGAATTTATCTGCCTTAATTGCCCAAGGCATACCGACATCTAAAGCCGATATCAAAAATTTACGCGGGAATGTTGTGTTGAGCGCCTTCTTCGGCACCCATGGATAATGGCGTCCAAACACAATCTGGATAGCAATAATCCAAGTCACCGTCGCAACCAACCAGTTGGCACCCGGAATGATTGTCAATGGGGATAGTGCAATAAACCCCAGCAATAAAATAACCGGCCCATATGCTCGACGTCCGACGACATCAAGCAATTGGCGCACTGAAACATTATCGCCTTCAGTGCCGGCTTTTATTCTTTCCAACAATGCGGCGAAGGTCTGGCGTTGCTCGACCCCGTTCGTCATGATTCCAGAATTTGAGAGCATAAGCATCAGACTTTTAGAAAAAACAGCACTCTAGGGAATCTAAGAGTATCTGAATTTCAATAGAATGGCTGCAATTTTATTTTGCTTCAAGCCTATTGCTCTGTTTCAATTTTGTTTCTTTGCTTCAAACTGAGTTTGGATTTTATCAAAGAATGGTCCTGCGCGGGCTGCAAAATCATCTTCCAATGGAATGTTGATATGTGTCCCGTTTTCAAATTCCAAATATGTGGTGTCATTGCCTTGATTTTCTAGTGCATCTGCGAGTGAACGAGATAGCCATGCTGGAAGCACTTTATCTTTGCTACCGGCTAGAACCAATACAGGAATATCCTTACCTTTCAATGGAGTAGCATTGTCCCCGTCTCGTGGTGTGGTTGATGGTTCCATTTTTATAAACGGGAAAATCCGCAAGAACCAAGGCTTCCATTCCTTAGCTGCTTCTTCTGCGCTGAGAGCTGAAGTTTCATAGACGAATCCATCCAATTTTTCTGAAAGCGCCGCCATTTCAGGACATATGAAACCACCAAGGGAATGCCCCCAGAAAATTAGCGGCCTGTCTCCGGCTAATTGGTTGGCAAGTGAGACAATATCCGACGAAATTGCCTTTACAGAATCTACGGATGGCGTGCCAGTACTGTCACCATATCCCGGGTAATCGAACTCGAAAACGTCGCCCCAAGGCAATAGTTTTTTGGCATAATATACACCTAAATTCGGGCGATCACCAGCAGACCCATAACAGCTCAGGATAAGTGGTCGACTGTTATCGCTTTCAGATTTTGATGATTTTACAACAGAGTAAGCGATGCGATAGTCTGCAACCTCGACAAACCCGTGCTTGATATCAGCAGGTAAATGTCCTTCAACAAGTGGCGCTTCTAATTCTTTTGTCCACTGTGAAGTCAATAAATCCTCATCAACGAATTTCAGCTCTTCTTGAGTACTTGCCTTCTCTTTCCACTTGGGAGGATTGAAGATCTTATCATCGGACATTGATATAGTGCAGCCTGCGCCGCCCAATGCCCCAGCGAGTATTGTACCCAAGAGTTTTAATTTGAAATTCATTGCGCAAACACCTCACTGATTAAAGTCACTTATTGTTTACGCAATTGATTTGGTTTTAGATCATCAATTCTCAGAACGCTTTAGGTCTTTGATGTCTGACAGCAATGGATTTACGCGTTTATAAAAATCAAATTGATCCGTGATTGTTGAATGCTCGGCTTTTTTAAACTCAAGATAGGTTACGTCTACATCCCTGCGTTTAAGCGCTTTTTTCAATGATCTAGCTAACCCGACAGGCAGCATTTCATCTTTTTTTGCACCAAGAACAATCACCGGCCCTTTAAAATATGCAAGCGCTCTAGCGTTATCGTAATCTTTGAGACTGTCTTTGATATCGAGACCAACGAATGGCAAATACCATGGCTTCCAGGCTTCTGCCACTTCTTCAACATTGAGCGCAGTGGCTTCCAAAACGATAGCATCAGGCTCTTTTGCGACGCGTGCTATTTCAGAACAAACAAAGCCTCCAAGGGAGTGCCCCCATAAAATAATTGGGCGATCACTACCGAGTTTATCTATATTTTCTGCGACGACAGTGTGCATTTTGTGCATACTTTCTGTGGACGCAGTGCCGGGTGAGTCGCCATACCCTGGGTAGTCAAATAATAATACGTCGCCCCACGCAAAATTCTTCTTGGTAGTGCGAACACCGCTATTTTTCCTATCGCCCGTGTTACCGAAACAATTGACAACGAGCGGACGTTTGACAGCACTATCTGCACTTGCAACTGAGCTGACCAATGTCCAAGCAAGACGATCGTCACCTTCGCCCCAAAACCCATGTTCCAAACTCGCAGGTAGATGCGCAGCAAAACCACGCGCATCAATAAGCTGTTCGGATGATGGCTGAGTAAGGCTGGATTCGTCTTCCAACTTCATTAGGGATAAGTCTGTCTTTTTTTCAGATATTTCTCTGGGTTTAAAAACAACCGATTCGTCAATTTCCTTGTCGAAGCAGCCGGATAAAAGCAACAAGGACATTGCCAAGCCAATTGTCACCAATGGCTTGGCGTTAAAGCTTTTGAAGGTCATACAGTATCCCCGAGAAAAATTAATTCACGGACAGGTTACTCTGACTCACCCTCTGCGCCAAGTAGAACCACCAGCATTATCCATAATCTCGATGCCCTCAGCTGCTAATTCATCGCGGATGCGATCAGCTTCAGCCCAGTCCTTATTGGCTCTGGCATCCAGACGCGCCTGGACTAATAAATCTATGCGCGCGGCATCATCGCCATCATCGCCTTTTTCCCATTCTTCGGGTGTGAGCTGCAATAGCCCCAGCATATCGCCTGCAAAAATCAAATCAGCACGTGCTTGCGCCATTGCTTTCTGATCACCTGCATCAGCAGCACGGTTTGCCTCACCAGAAATTCGAGATAGCTCTGCCAATGCTTGAGGGGTGTTCAAATCATCGCAAAGTGCATGAATGACCGCAATATCTTCATATTCAATGTCGGCAAAATCCCAGACGCGTCGCAGAGCACCATATGCACGATCAAGCGTTGCTTTACATTGATCTAACAAAGCCTGTGTCCAATCAAGCGGTTGACGATATTGCGCAGACAACAAAGCCATGCGCAGCACTTCGCCATGTGTTTCCTTGAGCATTTCATGTGGAATTTTCACATTACCAATGCTTTTGGACATTTTCTCTGATTCAATATCAAGAAATCCATTGTGCAACCAATAATGCGCCATGATTTCACCATGCGCACATTCAGATTGAGCGATCTCATTTTCATGGTGTGGGAATTGAAGATCAATACCGCCGCCATGAATATCAATTGTTTTGCCAAGCACAGCTTCTATCATGGCTGAACATTCAATATGCCAGCCCGGACGCCCTCTTCCCCAAGGGCTATCCCAGATCGCGTCTTCTGGTTCACCCGGCTTTGCAACTTTCCAGAGTGCGAAATCAGCAGGGTCCCGTTTCTCTGATTCGACATCCACACGCGCACCCGCAAGCATGTCTTCAAGATTGCGACCGGACAGCTTGCCGTAATCTTCCATAGACTTCACATGGAACCACAATCCAGATTCTGTACGATACGCATATTTCTTGCGCTCGAGCTTTTTCATCATCTCAATCATTTGAGGGATGTGCGCGACTGCTGTTGGGCGAAAATCCGGCTCAAGAATATTGAGAGCCGCTGAGTCTTCTAAATATGCTTTTGTGAATTTCTCGGTGATTGCAGAAATGGGTTCGCCGCTATCATTGGATGCTTTGATAATCTTATCATCAACATCCGTTAGATTGCTGGCATACAATACGGCTTCATCACCATATTTAGACCGCAATAAACGATAGAGAATATCAAACACGACGGGCGGTCTGAAATTTCCAATATGCGCATAGGAATAAACTGTTGGACCACATACATACATTGTCACCCGCTCTTCATCTTGAGGTATAAACACCTCTTTTTTGCGCGTCAGTGAGTTTGTAAGTTTAATGTCCACGAGTTCTATTTCCTATTGAATTAAAATAACGGCCCTCTTATCGAGTGCATTTAATTGCACCTTCTAGCGCATTAAGAGCGGACCACAACCTAAATAAGATCTATGGTGGCCTTCAATACCCCATAAAAAGCCTATTCCTCTATTCTATTTTATCACCTCGTTTGCCATTGCCTTCCCAGCAACGCAGGAAAGTAATTGCGAAATACTGATCTGAGGCTCTCATTCAATCGTATTTAAAGACATTACATCTCAGATTTCAGGCAAATCGCGTGCGAACAAAATTGACAATCCTGTCTCGCGCACTATCTCTATGCCTCACCCTGAGGGGATCAAATTCGGGCGGGCGTTAAGTCCGGGCTTTGGAATGCAATATTTATTGCGACCAATTGAGCCCCGGCTCGACCCTCGTCCCTCAGACATGAAAGGTCCATTCAAATGGACGCTATAGTTAAAGATGGTGCCGTGACGCGCGATAATAATGATAAGCGCCCTACGCGCGAAGAAGCTGAAAAAGCTGTAAAAACGCTCCTTGCATGGGCTGGTGATGATCCAGAACGTGAAGGTCTTTTAGATACGCCAAAACGCGTGGTAAAAGCCTATGAAGAATGGTTCTCAGGCTATCGCGACGACCCTGTAAAATATCTATCAAGGACATTTGAAGACGTGCAAGGCTATGACGACATTGTAATGCTTCGCGACATTGATGTCGAAAGCCACTGCGAACACCACATGGCCCCTTTTATGGGTAAAGCTTATGTCGCCTATATGCCAACAGATTCAGTCGTGGGCATATCCAAACTAGCTCGTGTTGTTGAGATATACGCAAAACGCCTGCAAACACAGGAAACAATGACGTCGCAAATTTGTGAAGCCATTGAAGAAAGCCTGAAACCTGCTGGTGTGGCCGTGATGATTGATGCTGTTCACCAATGCATGACAACACGCGGTGTTCACCACCCGAATGTCTCTACGATTACAACTCAGTTTACGGGTGTATTCAAAACAGACAAAGATCTACG
>NZ_JBZXVU010000007.1:0-54278 GCF_058892565.1 Hirschia sp.
AAGCTCATGCGGGCTTATTGTGGCTTCATTTTATCCCATATTCCCAAATTCTGCTTCATGATGATCACGCAAGACACAAACAGATTGATTAAATAAAACCCGCTTTTCCCGCATCGATGGCGATTTCACCCCTCACATCCGCTGTACCATAAGACGACGCCCCAAAGGCCACCCACATCCCAATGTCATCCCGGACAAGCAAAGCGCGATCCGGGATCCACTTCTCAATCGAGACTGGCCTCGCGACTTCATACAAAACGTTTTGACCTGACCACTTTACATACACGTCAACGCCAGACGAGCAGCACAGTGGATCCCAAATCAAGTTTGGGATGACAGATAATTTTAGGTTGCATTTTAAAGAGGAACCGCGAAAGTGGTTCCTTGTTATTGAGGGGATTTTTCGAGATGCAAAGAAAACAACTTCTTGTTATTACTGGGTTTATCATCGGACTTGTAGCTTCTTTTGCTTTAGGCAATCAAACCGCTAACGCTCGCGATACACAAAAACCTTTGATTTGGGGAACATCAGGTGCCAGTCACTACGTCGTAATCGACACAGAAACAGGATGCCACTACATGGCAAACCCTCAAAAAGGCGGCATTACACCTCGCTTAAAATCAGATGGATCGATTTATTGTGAGAGCGCTTCCAAAGAGCCGTCATAGTTCCCTTAAATAGCCGATCTTTGATCGATATATTTTGTCGGTGAGAAGCAAAAACACCCTATGATATACTGAGCACCAGCGAATACCTTCCACCAACGTCATCCCCGACGGCTTTGCCGTCTGGGGATCCATCACCCGAAATTGAAACGCGCAAACACGTCGAAATAATCGAGCTGGATACCCAGATGAGCAAACTCATCGGGCATGACAGTGTTTTGCTCCAAGCCGAACGCCTCATCATAAGACGAAGCCCCAAAGGCCACCCACTCAAAATGTCATCCCGGACAAGCATAGCGCGATCCGGGATCCACGTCTCAATCAAGACTGGCCTCGCGACTTCACACAAAAACGTTTTGGCGTGACCACTTTGCATGCACGTCAACGCCAGTCGAGCAGCACAGTGGATCCCAAATCCAGTTTGGGATGACAGATAACTTTAGGCTGTATTTCAAGTAGGAACCGTGAAAATGGTTCCTGTTTTTTATTTAATCAGGTTGCATTTTGAGCCTTGCCGGCGAGTAAACACTATTAAAAGTTCGTATAATAATTCAAGATCGAATTAAATAAAGTACAAACCTCCACCCACTTAATAGCTAGCTAAGGTACATAAATGACAGACTCATCTCGAAGATCATTTTTATTTGGCGGTGCAGCAATTGGTGCTGCAGCTTTTACACTGGGAGGAGTTGCAACCAGACAAGCATGGCATGATGCTCAAGCAGCATTTCAAGCGATAAATTTAAAATGCGGCAACTTTGACGCTTCAAACGTATCAGATATGTTTGTCAACTTCGGTAAAGCTAGCTCTATCGCTATGAGTGAGCACTACAATAGTTTTTACCCGGCTTTGCGGAGGTTCACTGACTCTCGTCACACCAAGTCAATGAACTCAGTAGTCAAATATATAAAGTCGTTCAATCAAACTCAACGAGGTATGAGATTTAGCCAAAAACCTCCAATAATTGAAGGCGACACGATATTCATCTCAAACGATGACATAAGAGAACTGCAAGCGAATATTCACCGTGTAGAAGCCATACCCTTCATTCTGTCTTGCAATAGACAAAATGAAATAAATATAGATGACCCCGAAGATACGCACGATAATATCATGAAAGGGCTTTCACACAATGATGCGGTGGTGCGCGAAATAGTTCTACAGAATCTGATCGCTAATACAGATGTTTCACCAACATCTAGACCAAATTCATTTTACCAAAACCCGGAAAACATAAAATTTGTCGAGAAATTACTTATTGCATGTGCCGACAATATCAACGCATCTCAAATATTTTTTCATGGAACTACCTACTTAAAGAATGTCCAGCTAATTTGCCACATCCACAAATATGAAAAAGTTGAAAAACAAATACAATCTTCACTAGAAAAAGTTGAAAAAATAGACTGCGGCAACCTTACGATAGCATCCAGAGGTCTCTCTAAAATTGATCTATCAAATTCGTTTAATACCTTGCCACAATCATTTGATGCCCTTTTAAAATGGGAGACTCTCAAAACTAAAGTGAATGACGATTATTTGGCTTGGGCTGCTCTGCAGCATATAAAAATATTGCAATTAGCTTTTGATGCATCTAACGAAAATTTACTCAAAGCATCGCAAAATCAGAAAGGAACAGAAGAACTGAAATGTTGGAAACTCCTTGGTTTTCTTAGATCTTTCAAAACCTATGAGGAGTTGATCGTTCCTAAATTTGATAGAGGTAAACTAGACCAAGTAAAGGAGGACAAAAGGTTCTATACATTCGCCAAGGATGAGCTTCCAGAGATATTGGAAAATCAAAGTGCATTCAATTCAGAACCGCATAGTCAAAGTCAAATTCAGGCCATAAAGCACCTTGGAAACTTTCACTACTCAACATATCAAGATATGATACCTCAAAATGCGAGAGTTGAGTTACATAATAGTTGCGAAGATTTTTTTCGTGGTGAATCTCGTTGGAATACTTTGGAAAAAAAAATATTGGGGACCGCTGTGAACGCTGGATACGCTTCTGGAATGATCGCTTCGGGTGATCGAGCAATGAAAGAAGTCTCAGGCTACAATAATTTAATGAACCCAGTCAAAGAACGTTTGTTACATCATTACACCAATTTAAAAAAATCTATACAAGATCAACCTTAAATTTGTCATCTCTCCTGCCTGTTGCGATGAAGAGCATCTTACGCCCGTTTAGCATGTGTTGGATAAATTTGCGCCAATCCCTCTTCTCCATTGCCCCGCGCCTTATCCAGCGCTAAACCCTCCCCATGACAGATATCTCAGATGCCCTTAGCCGCCTTGACGCGCTTGAAATGCGGATCGCCTATCAGGACGAGACGATTGAAGAGCTGAACACGACAGTGACCCAGCAATGGAAGCTGATTGAAAAGCTCAAGCGCGAGATAGAGCGCGTTGAAGAGAGCGTCGCCTCCAGCGCAGACACACCAGCAGCCCACAAGCCACCGCCCCATTATTAGCGCGCATTCATCCCTTTAGGGCCGCACCCAAAAGGCAAACACAGTCCCCACCGACGGATTTACCTCCCCTTGTGCGTATAACCTCCATAGAACAACAAAACGGAGGTTCTCATGTCTACCAAGCTAATTAAAACTATGGCCATCACGGGCGCGTTGAGCATGGCAATGGCAGTTCCCGCTCTGGCTGCTCCGGCGCATGTTCAAAAAACACCGACAAAAGTGGTGGTGCACCAAACACCTGCAAAACAAAAAGTCGTCAGGCATGTGCAAGTGACACACAACTCCCACGCAAAAAATACGCGCGTCAAGACAACTCACGCGCACAACGCACGCGGCAAGACTGTGTACGTCTCACAAGCGCACAATGCGCCCCGCTATGACTCCCGCCATGCGCCACAGCGTGTTGTCGTCACAAGAACAGTGGTGAGACATGATCCGCTTATCAATCACATTGTCAAAACGGCCACACGTGAAATCGTGCACGAAATCATTCGCCACTAATCATCTATCAGATTGCGTCTAGGGCGGGCTCATCCCCGCCCTTTTTGCTGCGCTGTTGAACATTTTTCTCATTGGGTTTAAATCTGAAGCCAGCTTAAAAAAATTGTCGGCGGATCGGAAAACCTCAATGGAGATAACAGACTTTAATTCATTGCTGGATGCTGGTCATTTCGAAGATGATAACGCTCCCACTTTCCCAAGCGGCAATGAACTCTCACAATTGCTAAGCCCGATGACGGGGCAAGAGTTTGCCAATTCCTATTTTGCCAAAAAATCCTTTAACACCAAGGGAAATGCTAATAAATTTGAGCATATTTTCAGCTGGGAAAAACTAAGTCACGCCCTCGCTAGAGGTGAGAATATCCAAGACCCGCGCTTTAATCTTATGGCCTCTTTTGCAGGCGGCGAAAAAGACGGCAGCCGCAAGCCCATGTTTCAGGTCTATATCAAGCAAGTGGGTGAGCTTTTAAATGCAGGTGCCACAATCTGCATCACCAATATCCATATGGCAGACCCAGCTTTGGCGCGGTGGGCACAGGCCATTCGCAGCCAGCTTAATTTCACAGGCACAGTCGGCGTCAATTGCTATATCTCCCCCGATGGTGCCGGCTTGCCCATGCATTATGACAAACGCATCGCCACCACTTTGCAAATCGCAGGAAAAAAGCGCTGGATATATTCCACCACACCCGCCCAAGCATGGCCCGATAATAATGCCGTCTTGAAAGATGGCCGCGTTGAACCCGCCAATATAGATACAGGCACCCCGCCCGATGGTTTGGAATTTGAAGAAGTCGAACTCAATCCAGGCGATTTGCTCTGTTTGCCAGCAGGTGCTTGGCATGCCGCCAAAGGCATTGGATTTTCATTGGCGCTGAATTTATATTTCGCGCCGCGTAATTTTTCCGATCAGCTCGCACCTCTATTTTTAGAGCATTTATCCCACGACGAAAACTGGCGCGGCGGCCCACCTGTCACGCTCGATAATATCACCGGCGAGACACCCGAAAATATCAAATCCTATCTGCGTGACCGCTTAGATGAATTCCATAAAAAAGCGCAAAACTTTATCGACCAAACCGACACCATCAACACAGCTTGGTTGGAGTCTCTAACCCAAAACCCATATACGGGATGGCAGCCAGATCCCGACATGCCATTGCGCCCACTCAGCCCTGAAAACAGATTTCGCGTTGTCGGCAAATCGCTCCGCTTTATCCAAACAGCTGACCAACTGGCCGTGCCTTGCGATAATGGAATTTTGAATTTCCCCCAAAACGCCGCGCCTATCCTAGAAAGAATGGCGTCCCATTCGGGAAGTTTTTCTGTTCCAGATGTGATATCATGGAATACAGCGCCCAATGCCCCCACGATTCCAGAGATTGGCGCACACCTCCAAACACTCTATAAAAACAGGGTGTTAGAAATCATATAGGCTGCTATCGCAACGCATAATTCGATACAATGCTTGGTGCAGCCCCTCTTTCATCAAGGCGCACTTATGCTCGCTCGACCAAATTTTAGACAACACGAAAATACAGTATATACGCAGCCCATATTTGAGAGTATATGGCGTTTTAATGCCTGTTTTTCCTTGCATGGAAATACCCCATTTACCCCTCCATTCACTCATCTCAAAGCACCCTCTCATGAGCAGCAATAGCATCCAAAAAGCCAATATCTCGCTTCGCAATTTTACAAGAGCCGACATTGCACAAGTCTATGCGCTCAACACAAAAATTTATGACGAACAATATTGTTTTTCCAAAGAGAACTTAGCTGCTCAGCTCAAAAACTTCCCCGAAGGACAATTTGTCGTCCTCGATGGCGATAAGATTATCGGCCATTGCGCAACATGTATCGTCAGCGAAGACTTAGCGCTCAAAGATCACACTTATGACGAAATAACTGGCGGCGGGTTTGGCTCGCGTCACAATCCAGAAGGTGAATTCCTTTATGGAATGGAGGTCACGGTCGACCCTGATTTTCGTGGTATGCGAATTGGACAGCGCCTCTATGATGCCCGCAAACAATTATGCACCCAACTTGGCCTAAAAGGTATCTGCTTTGGCGGCCGCATGCCCAATTATGCCAAGCGACGCAAACAAGCCAAAACCCCTGAAAAATACGTCGAAATGGTGCTTGATAAGCAGATTAAAGACAATGTCATTGGCTTTCAGATCAGAAACAATTTCAAATTCATCAAAGTCTTACGAAACTACTCCCCGCTAGATCTAGAATCAGGTGGAAATGCCTGTCTCATGCTCTGGGAAAACCCGCTTTATGATGAAACCCAACCCCGCACATCCCTATCGCCCAATTTGAACATTTCAAATGTGCGTGTGTGTTCCGTCCAATTCCAAATGCGCAAAGTCAATTCCTTTGAGGAATTCATGGGACAAGTGGAATATTTCGTCGATGTCGCCTCTGACTATCGCTCCGATTTCGTCTGCTTTCCAGAATTTCTGACCATGCCGCTGATTTCATTGAGCAAAGACCAGACATCCAGCAGCGAAAACATAGAATACCTCACCACACTCACCGACGCTTTTGTCGAAGCCATGAGCGAAATGGCGGTCTCCTATAATATCAATATAATCGGCGGCACCCATCCCACACGCGTGGAATCGGGCGAAATATATAATATGGCTTTTGTCTTCCTGCGTGATGGCTCAATCCACACACAGCCTAAAATCCATATCACCCCGTCCGAACAATATTGGTGCAATATTCATGGCGGCAACTCACTCGCCGCGATAGAAACAGACTGCGGCACAATCGGCGTCAACGTATGTTACGATTCTGAATTTCCAGAACTTGCCCGAAACCTCACAGATCAAGGCATCAATATTTTATTCGTGCCCTTCAGCACAGATGACCGCCAAGGCTATAATCGTGTGCGCTATTGTTCAGCAGCGCGCGCGATTGAAAACCAGATTTATGTCGTCATGGCCGGCACTGTCGGCAATATGCCCAATGTCAAAAATATGGACATCAACTATGCTGAGTCCTGTATTTTAACCCCGTGTGATTTCCCCTTTGCCCGTGATGGTATCGCCGCCACATCGGCCCCAAATACAGAAATGGTCGTGATGTCAGATCTCAACATCGAAACCCTGATCGCATCGCGCAAATCCGGCACAGTGCAAAACCTAAAAGACCGCCGCCTCGACCTCTACCAAATCAAATGGAAAAGATAACCGTAAAGTTTATTGCGCTCAACACAGCTGCGCAATACCAAAACGGGAGGCAATCACACAACTAAAAACGCATCCAACACGTTAAAATTGTGCAAAACTCCCCCAAAAAAATATTGCACCCCCCCCCTTTTGCAATCTAGTTAAAAGAGAACTTTATTATAGTTGGGGACTATAAGTATGGCTAAACAGACCAATAAATCCGCTAAATTAAAAAACTCTCTGAAGCTGTCGATTAAAGATATTTATATCGGTGAAATAGACTCCACCATCGAAATAGATACTGGAGGCAATGCTGCAATTAAGGACTTTCTAGGATCCTATTTCGTACGGAACGAAGAAGAAATAACTCAATTTCTAGATGGCAGAAAGAGCTTTGTTTACGGTCAAAAAGGTGTAGGAAAGACTGCATTTCTAAGATATATCGGTGAAAATTACTCGAGGTCTAAAGAGGAAAATAGACATTTCGACCTTTATAGGTTTTCTAAAGATTTTCCTGAAGCAATTTATGAAGATATAACGGAGTACGTCACAATAAAGAGGCAAAACAAAGAGGCTTTGCCCGACATCAACATCTTTCGAGACTTAAACTACGAGCCTTTGTGGACATACCTAATATTCAGAAAATTTTTAGAAAATGCTCTAAAAACCCCGGACATTGTTGAAAAAAATGATGCCTTTGAAAAATTCCAGTCTAAACTAAAAAAAATATCTGAGAATTCAATATTCTCTCGGTTCGCAAGGTTGGTTCCAAAAGTAACCAATATAAAAACTAAAATTTCAACGACCCCAAGTGCAGAAATGGAATTACACTTCACGGGTGGAACCGAAGACTTTTCAAAGTTTAATGAATTCGTTGAAGATATAAGCAACTCTTATAAGAAATTAACATTTTCAACAAAGAAATATTATCTCATGTTTGATGAAATAGATCCGCGTGTTGGTTCTGGAAAATCATTTGATTTGGATTGTATTCTTATCCGTGACCTCATCGTCGCGATTTACAACGTAAATCGTTTAGTGCCAGCTGAAACTCGAAATGTATTTTATTCCGCAGCTATCCGTTCAGAAGTTCTTAGGTCAGTGAACCGGTTGGGCAAGGAAATACATCACTTGTTAGAACAACTGGGAATTCACATGACTTGGGGTGAGTACGGAGCAAAAAACCTAGATCATCCTCTGATTAAAATGATTTGCAAAAAAATTGCATATTCTGAGACGAAACGTGGAATGACTAGTGATGACTACGATAGAGACTACCGATTAATTTGGAATAAATACTTCAAACAAACCAAATCAAAAGAACTTGCTCCAAAGGATTTATTACGGCTTACTTGGCTCAAGCCGAGAGACATCGTTAGACTTTTAAAATCTTGCCAAACGATCAATGGTGATAGTCGTGAATTTTCAATGAGCCTTATCGACCAATCCAAAACCGTATATGCCAACAAAAGTTGGAGTGAAATACAAGCCCAACTTGCTGCATCTGCCAGTCCAAGTATCATATCAGGCGTAGAGTCATTACTATCGGGCTTCTGGAGAGAATTCACATTTATAGAGCTTCATTCAAGACTGAAAGAGCAATCACAAACACATACCTCCGCTGAAACTATTTTAAAAAGTATGAAGATGGGAGACCTATTGGAGTTGTTATACTTCCATGGCGTGATTGGGTGTGTTCCAAAACCCAAAAACCATTTGTATTACTTTGAAGGTCATACATCCCTACCCAACCTAGCAAACATTTGTATTCATCCTGCACTATTTGATAAATTCAGTACAAAATCCCGTATTCCGAAGCAAAACACCGACAATACAAATCATGAATTGTTTTAGACAGCCTTTATATTTCTCTTCACTACACTCCTAAGAGTATCAGTGGAGTGCAAAGCGCCAGCGAATGCACTCCACAGCTATTCACACACCCCGCCTCTAAAACTCACAATGTCAAACATCTTCATCGCCCCAGCATGTCCATTTCATGCCTGTTGCGATGAAGAGCATCATATGTCTTGTCTTGTGCGTGTGGGATAAGTTTGCTGTGCGGCGCATCCAACAGCGAGAAGACACGCCCGATAAGCAGTTAAGCTGCGCCTGCCGCGACCTCTTCAACCTTATCAAATGTCTCAACCAGCTTATCATACCCACCAATATAGCGACCATCGAGCCAGATTTGCGGTGTCGTGATCGGGGTTTTGCCGCCAACATTTTGTTTGGCGCGCGTGATCATTTCATAAAGCGCTGCGGGATTTTCCACCACGTCATGATAGGTGTATTGAATGCCTTGGGCGTCCAAAAATTCCTTTGCCTTCGTGCAGTAGCCGCAGTTTTTCTTGCCGAAAACATGATTGCCTTCAATCGGATAGCGGTCCACATGATCCACCATCACAGCCGCTGCTAATGTACCGCGATTAATCGCAACGCCTTGGGAAATCACCTTGCCATTGAGCAAAACAGCTGGCGCATGCCGCGCCCCCTTTAAAATGGCTTCCGGCAAATGTGTCAGCCAATCTTTATATTCCACCTCAACATGCGTGCCGCTCAGCTCATCTTCTAGCGTTGTCTCGATGATATCCTTGGTCAATGTGCATTCACCACATGGAATATTGACCTTAAACGGCCCAAACGCACCGCCCCAGCGATAGACGAGCAGCTTTGAGGGCTGTTTGCTATATGTGGTTGGCATTTTAGCAAACTTGCTCATTTCAGTGCTCCATTTCGCATATTTTGCTTATCGTAAAATTCAATAAGCCTTACATAATAGGCACGCTCACAAGCATCAAATCAAGCACAATCACACCTTTGCGAGCATGCCCTTGCGGCAAGTCCGCAACGGATAAACCAAATCTGCTACATCCCTTTCAGGGTCTCAGAATGCAATTCTTCTTTTTCGGCTGCTGCTTTGCGTTCTGAATACCGACTGACAAGATAATCTTTATTATCACGGGTTAGCAATGTGAATTTCACCAACTCTTCAAGCACATCAACAATGCGCTCATAGAAAGAGGAATCCTTCATACGCCCTTCTTCGTCAAATTCAGTATAGGCCCGCGCCACAGAGGATTGATTAGGGATAACCAGCATCCGCATCCACCGTCCCAGCACACGCAATTGATTGACCGTGTTAAACGATTGAGACCCGCCTTCAACCTGCATCACAGCTAGTGTTTTGCCTTGTGTGGGCCGCACAGCGCCCATAGAAAGCGGTATCCAATCTATCTGTGTTTTCATCACGCCAGACATTGCACCATGACGTTCAGGCGAGCACCAAACCTGCCCTTCAGACCATTGGACAAGGTCGAGCAATTCTTTCACCTTGGGATGATTGGCGTCCGCGCCCTCATCATCCACAAGTGGCAGACCTTTAGGATTAAAAATCTTCGTTTCCGCACCAAAGCGCTCAAGCAATTGCGCACTTTCTTCCACCACGCGGCGACTGTAAGATTCTTTTCTCAATGCGCCATAAAGCAATAATATGCGTGGTTTATGTGTGGAAGGCTGTGCCACTTTCAGTTTTTCCAAACTCGGCACATCCACAACTTTTTCAACTAGGTTTTTCATTTTAATCCATCAAAGCATTATCCATATTGGTAACACATAATGCTTGGCGTTTAATGAAACCAGACCTTAGCCGCGATGATCCACATCAAAACACCAACGCCAAAATCAAGATAGCGCCAAGAAATTGGTTTGACGAAAAGCGGCGTCAATAAACGTGCGCCATATCCAAAAGAGAAAAAGAAGAAAAACGACGACATAATCGCACCAATCGTGAAAGATAATTTATCTTCAGATTGCGATGCCAATGATCCCATCAACATAACAGTTTCCAGATACACATGCGGGTTCAGCCATGTCAGAGCAATCGCCGTCAAAACAGTCGGCAAAAGCAAAGTCGGTGTCTTCTCTGACAAATCCATTCCATCAGAGCCCTGCCAGGCTGAGTGAAATTTCAAGCCGCCATACACAATTAAGAACCCAACTCCGACATATCGAAATATTTCCACAATATTTGGAGACTGTTTCACCAATAACCCGAAACCAACAGCACCGGCGATCAACAAAATAGCGTCAGAGATGGCACAGACAAGCACCACTGGAAGCACATGTTCACGGCGCATACCTTGACGCAGAATGAACGCATTTTGCGCGCCCAATCCAATAATCAAACTCAAACTTAAAGAAAACCCAGTCAGCATTGCACTCATAATCGGCACCTCCGAGGGTTTGACTAAGCGCGTTTTTCAAATTAATAAAACTCATAAATTTAATCTTAGATGAAAATAATTCAGGCATGATTTCCACCAAAGCCGCCCGCGCTGTTGCCGCTGTTATCCAGACTGGTAGCTTTGAAATTGCCGCGACCCAATTGGGCCTCACACCGTCCGCAGTCTCCCATCGCGTCAAGCTGTTAGAGGACCAACTTGGCACCATTCTCATCCGCCGAGCATCCCCCTGCACAGCCACACCTGCAGGCGAAAAAGTACATGTATATCTGCAGACTATCGCCCTTTTAGAGCGCGAACTCACCCGCGATCTTGGCATTCATTCCACCGATCGTGTCACCGTCCGCATCGCTGTAAATGCTGATAGTTTAGGCACATGGTTCATGTCTGCTTTGGCTCAAAATAGCGACGAATTTCTCTTTGATGTTATCATCGAAGATCAAGAAGTGACCAGCGAACTCCTCAAAAGCGGCGAAGTTGTCGGCGCGCTTGGTATGAAGGAACACACGATTGCCGGATGCGATGAGCTATACCTTGGGAATATGCCTTATGTGCCCTGCGCCAGCCCTGCATTCATTGCCAAGCATTTCTCTCAAGGCGTATCCAAATCCAGCCTGTTATCCGCGCCCAGTTTGCGGTTTTCTCCTCATGATCATTTGCAAGATAAATGGGTTGCGCAATATATCGAAAAGAATATCCGCCTCCCCATTCACAAACTTCCAAGCTTTAGCGTCTTCATTGATGGATGCCTAACCGGACTTGGCTGGGGCATGCTCCCCAAAGAAACAGTCGCCCCTTATCTTGCCGATAAACGTCTTGCCCTCCTGCGCGAGAACGCAGAATTGGATACACAGCTTGTATGGCGTTGGTTACGCTCGGCAAGCAAAGCCTTAGCACCGCTAAACCAGGCCATTCGTTCCAGCGCAAAACAAACTCTCAAACCAATTATTTAAGTAAAATCAAAGACTTCTAAAAAAGTTTATTTTCTGCGACGGATTCTCAGCGCCTCTCCCGTTTGACTTATATCAGGCACCCCAAGGAGGCTTTCATGTCTTTGAAGTCTATAAAATCACTCATTGTCGCAAGCGCGATCAGCATGGCATTCACGGCGCCCGCTATAGCAGACACTGCGATCAACATCGTGGTGAACACACCGACAGCTATGACTTCATCGCCAGTGAAAATAAAGAATTCACACCGCCACGTCGTCTCCCAAGGTCAACACACCCACGTGAAAAAAATGGTCATCATTCCGGCCCAAGCCATTATCGTAACCAAAGTTGTGCCGCAAAAACCGAGCATCAAAAAAGAGGTTATCCGCGATAACAAACCGGTCACTTACAGCCCCAAAGACTACACGCACTTAGCTGTTCATCGCCATTAGTGCATTCTAATTTCTAGCGGTTTTGTCCCCCATGGTTCCGCTAGAGACCCCCGCACCCAGATATTGCTTCCTCCCTATAAACCAATATCTGGGTTGCAAACTTTCCACGCAGTTTCAATTGCCCCATGTGAACTGTATGGATTTAAAAAAGCGGCATGCACTTAATAACCCCCGTTCAAGTGCATGCCGCTTATTTTTTCTTTAAAAACAATCTATTCCGGCAAGCGGACAGTCATTTCTATTTCAATCTGAAGCCCCACGCCCGCCAATGCCGACACACCCACACCCGTCAAGCTAGGCGCAGCCCCATCAAACCATCCCACCACTATTGGGAACGCTGCATCCAAACGCTCCGGCGTTAAATCCGTCATATATACGCGCACCATCGCCAAATCTTGCGTGCTTGCCCCAATAGCTTCCAGCGCCGTTTTCGCATTTGCACACACCAGCCGCGTCTGCTCCTCAAGGCTATCTGGCGGGGTGGCACCATCCGCGCGCCACGCCACTTGCCCAGAAATAAAAGCCAATCTTCCCGGCTCCACAGTTGTGATTTGAGAATACCCCATCTGCCCAGCATCAGGCATAGACGCAGGGTTCAAACGCTGAAGTGTTTGTGTCATCTTTTAAATTACCATATAGAGTTAAAGATCATCCGTAGTAATTTTCACTACATTTGTAGAGGTTTTATGTCAAGATCAAAGCCAGACCGCCGCCTGCTCATACTACAAACAGCAGTTAAACTATTGTCAGATAAAGGAATTATCGGCCTAACCCATCGCGCAATCGATACAGAAGCGAGCATCCCTCAAGGCTCGACAACCTATTATTACCCCAAGAAAAACGACCTCTTACGCGCCGCCGCAGAACACCTCGCACAAGAACTAGAGAAAGACTGCGACGCTCTACAAATCAGCTTTGCCGACCTTGCTGCACGCAATGGTATAGACGCCGCCATAGATCATGTCGCCAAACAATTAATCACTACAGTCGATGAAGCGCGGGACCTATTTTTAGCCCGCATAGAACTCACCCTAATCGCCTCCCGCGACCAAGAGCTGACAGACATCGCAACCCGCCTTTCAAAAGCAGGGCGTCGTCCCATAGAGTTTTTCGTTGGTTTAATCACCAATTCAACCGATACAGCCGCGATCAACACATGCGTCGGCCTACTAGATGGCATCACCCTCGCCTACACCACCGGCCACACAGGCACCACACCCACCACAGACCAAATCGTCAGCGTGATAAAGACGATTGTGACGTGATGAGTTGGGGTATTTTCTGTCTGACCTTAATTGCCAAATTTTCTGAACTTGAATGATTTTTAGCTATGCCAAAACACGAAGAAAAATCGTCAAAAACTTTAAATGAAGCAAAAAATTTGGTCATCGAACTTGAAAATGAACTGAAGCACACCAGAGCAAGCTGGAGCGTGTTCACGACAGGAAATGGACGGCATCGAAAATCACTTCACGAACTCATAAACTTAAACTACGAAGCATTCACCTTTAGTCACATTATTCGCTCTTCTGCCAGTATGACGGTGTTATCGCTTTGTCGTCTGACTGATAGAGAGGAAAACGAAAAGTCTGATTGCATATCGCTGTACGGCTTAAAGCGACTGATAAATCCAAAAGATAACACATCGATCTTTGTTGAAGCAGCACTTTCTAAAAGTTCAGGTAACTTAGAGCACGAACTCGAAACAACGAATAAAATTACAAACCAAATTAAAAACCTTCATTCCAGAACTACAAAAATGCTTAAATCAGCTCCTCTTGAAAGAATGAGAAAGCTGAGAAATCAAGCACTTGCTCATAGGTTGCATACCGACCATTCGCACCCCGTACGCCCTACTTTTGATGATATAGGTCTAGTTTTTAAAGAAGCTCACGACATTATAAAAGATGCGAGCCTACTCATAAATGATAAAGTATGGGACCCCAAAGATTTTATAGAAATTAACGAATTAAATGCCAACGATTTTTGGGACCGTTTCGAAGATGGCATGAAACTTAAGTACGCTAGTGAGAATCCAAAATCCCCTCAATAGCCTCCACAATGGCGCGCATTTTTGTGTCGTCTAGGCCGTCTGCTTGTGGGGGTGCAAAGCGGTGATTGTCATTGTCGTAATACCTGCCGGACATATTGCTAAATTCTTCGCTTAAGGCTGCGCGCACCAATATATCAGCCCCAATGCTAAGGTCATTCCCGGCAACGCCAAAGCCCTCTTTGACCATTTTACTTGCTAATAAAGACCCCGGATTTACCGCACTAAACACAACGCCGCTTGCCCCATAACGGGAAGCAAATTCACGCGTCCACATCGTAATCGCCAGCTTGCTCTGCGCATAGGCTGCCATATCATCCAGCTGCTCTTTGCCCTGCAATGCCGCAATACTTACAGGAGCTTGCGCTGCAGATGATAAATTCACCACGCGCCCATCTAAAGGTATTATTAGCAATAATCTTTGTGTCAGCAAATATGGCGCAATCGTATTGACCATAAAGCGCACATCAAACCCATCCTCTGTTCGCGTGTGAGCCGTTTTCAACACACCGGCATTATTGATCAGCACATCCAATTGCGCAAAGTCTGCTGCGATTTCATCGGCCATCCGGCGTACATCTGCCAGCCTAGAAAGATCCGCCACATAGCGCGAAATCTCACCGCCGCCATTCATGGCACGCAGCGTCTTTTCAACGGCATCCAGCTTATCAGGGCTGCGCCCATGCAGCACCACATTATGGCCCTGCTCCACGAGCAATTTTGCCGTTTCCAGACCAATCCCGTCAGTCGCACCAGTGATCAAAATTGTTTTGCTCATAATCATTATCTATCTCGCTGAAGGAACGAGTTTATCTTGTACTTCCATGACCAACTCCATAGAACGCAGCCTTGCCGCAGGATCATAAAAGGCGGAGGTAATAATAATCTCATCTGGATTTAACCTGTCCATAAATGGCTGCAATTCCTCGATGATTTGTTCTTTCGTGCCAACGGCTGTTGCAGCCAGCATGGTATCAATATGGTTTTGAACATGAGCTGGTAATTCAAGGTTTTCCACCGGCTTTGGAAACAGACCACGTTGGCCCGTCACCATGCGCGCAAATGCCTGCTGCAAGGATGAGAAATGGTAATTTGCCTCTTCCTGCGTATCAGCAGCAAACACATTGCAAGCAAACATGAAATGCGGTTTGTCCAAATATTTTGATGGGGTAAAAGCTTGCCTGTAAAAATCAGCCGCCTGCACCAATTGTTGAGGCGCAAAATGCGAAGCAAATGCATATGGCAAGCCCATCTCTGCCGCCATCTGCGCACCAAACATACTTGATCCTAAAATCCATATAGGCACATTTGTCCCCTCACCCGGAACAGCAACAATTTTAGCGCTTTCATCTCGCTGCCCTAAATATCCAATTAGCTCACTCACATCACCGGGAAAGTTATCACCTGCATGTTTATTGCGGCGCATAGCCCGCATCGTGTCTTGATCCCCACCCGGCGCTCTTCCTAGGCCAAGATCAATGCGATTGGGGTGCAGTGTCGCCAGCGTTCCAAATTGCTCAGCTACAGCTAAAGGCGAATGATTAGGTAGCATGATACCGCCAGCGCCAAGACGTATATTCTTGGTTTTGCTTGCAATATGAGAGATTAAAACAGCTGTCGCAGAGCTCGCAATACCTCGCATATTGTGATGCTCTGCATACCATATACGTTCATATCCCAATGCTTCAGCTTTTTGCGCCAGATCGACAGAATCGTTGAAAGTCTGGGCTGCATCTCCGCCCTCGACAATATGTGCAAGGTCCAGAATTGAAATCGGAATCATGAAGAAGCTCCAGGGTATTAATTAGCTATCGGCTTCATCTCTATGTCGTGCGTTTTTGTCCAAATCCAACCCTCACCCTTCAAATTAATGATTTGTGACTGTGCATGATGGAACATCTGCCCTCGCTTTTGCGTTCACTCTTGAGACCAACTAAACCAACAGGAAACACCCATGCTAGCACAATCCAAAGCACAGCAACGCGCCGCCGGAGCCGCACTATCCGCCAAACGGGGCAACACTAAAGTTGCCGACTTAGAAGGCGCTTCTAAAGACATGTATGAAAGTATGAGCGAAGACGAGTTAGAAGAAATCGCCAGCACATCACATGATGATTTGCCAGAAAAAGTCGACGACTAAACGCCCTTATTGTGTTTGGCCCAGCCCTGTTTCTGCATATAAATCTCTGCAAGCAGTTACGATGGTATCAACGTCATCATCGGTAGCAGATTCATTGAGATTCAACAGGCGGGTATACATCCCTCGACAACGTCTGTGGCACAATATCGTTGCTTTAGAATAAGGCGCAGCATTTTTACAGGCATTTGATTTTTCCTGCATCTCTTCCTTTAAGACATTAATCTTAGCCATATCCTCTAACGCAGACGGGCTGAAATCGACCAAGTCATAAAGATCATCACATGCATCTTGATAGCCTTGAATTTCTTGCTCGCTCCATTTTTCAGGGTGGCTCTTCAGCTGCATTGCACCTATTCTGCAATTTTGCGCACACACGCCAGAATAGCCCCGCCCCTGAACGGCATTTGTGCACTCCAAAGACTTCTGCTCTAAGTCTACAACAATCTGGCTCAAATCCCGCGTTTGTGCGAACGATGCATGCGACGCAAAACATGCGCCTAATACCAACAATAAAAACGCACTCATTTTTCCAAATTGATGTTTCATTTTCCGCCCCAACTTGCTCATGTGTATGATCATTTATCAGAAAATGCAGGCTACCACATTGCACGTCATTCTCTAGGCAAAATCCCACATAAAAATAATTGAGAAAAAACGCCTCACCCGCGACGGATTCCAAAATGCAGAACGTTAAACTCTCAGAAGCTGAGAAAACCCGGCTCATATTTGCAGGCATTTGTCCCCACCCACTTAAATGCCTGCATTGCCTCTTCTGGACAAAATAGTCCGGAAGAGGCCTCTAATTAGCTGGACACTCAGCTTTCATCTAGACACTGGTGAATTGCGGGGATACGATTTTTTAACCCTCCCACAAAGAATCATATCCCCGTAATGCCTCATTCCTATAAAGCCATTTCTAAACATATGGCGCGCTTCTTTCCCAATTGTCCAAGCTCTGACCGTGATGCAATAATTGCTCTTGTTCAGTCCGATCAGTATCGGGACATTGATCTAAAAACAGCAACTGCGATGTCTGCTCGCGTGCATGTTCGCAACACGCAGACAGATTTTGACAATCTAAAGCAGGTCGATGCAATGACCCGCAATGAAGCAATCCTGATTGTAAAAGAAGAAGTTGCCGACATCATTCAAAGCTGGAAAAAATAAAACATCTCTAGCGATAAATTGTCTCTAAAACACAATTACAGCTTCCCAAATATGCAAAAGAACTTACGCTTCCAAAATCCAATACTGTCTGACCAGAGGCATGAGTGGAATGTGGAAGCATAAAGATGAATAATAAAACCCCTGATGATCCTCTACCAGAACCCAGCTCACCTTTGTGGGTCGCTATCCGCCTAGCTATTATTTTAGCGCTGGCTCTAACAGTGAGTTTAATATTATTTCTTATATCTGAAGCGATTAGCAAGGACGGTGGCGGCGGTGCCATCAGCCTAAGTATACTCGTCGTTTTGCCATACGCCTTAGGCTCTGTCTTCTACCTGCTATCTGATTTACATGGTCAAAAGCCCAAACGCGCCACCATCATCCCTGTTGTTCTAGTGTTACTCATCCTCATCATGGGCGCGATAATTCTTCGTGAAGGAGTGATCTGTGTCGCCATGTTAGCACCGCTCTGGTGGCTATTTGCATGGTTTGGAGCGACGACCGTAAAAATATTGCACAACCGATATCGTAAACGCACCACACTGCACTCTAGCATTCTACTGGCGCTACCTTTTTTAATGCTGATCGTTGATGCTAATACAGTCTCACCAATCACCACAAGCAATGTCGAACGCTCGGTGTTGATCAATGCCACACCAAATGAAATCTGGCCTCACCTTCTTAAAATGGACGACATCCAGCAAAGTGAAGGTCGATGGAATGTCACTCAAAATATCCTGCAGGTTCACCGCCCACGTTCTGCCATCGTGATTGGAGAAGAAACCAATGCTATCAGATATGCCGCTTGGGGTGACGATATCACATTTGAAGAACACATACGCCAATGGCATGAAAACGAAGACCTGAGATGGGAATTTGTCTTCGCAAATGACTCTGTTCAAAAATACACAGACAGACACATATCGCCCGATGGTGCCCATCTCAAAATCCAAAATGGGGGCTATCGTTTAGAGCCAATTAACGCGCAACAAACACGGCTCTTTCTTGATACAAATTATCTTGTATCAACGCCCGTAAACACCTATGGAACGCTGTGGGGAGAGCTGATTCTTGGCGACATCCAGTCCAACATTCTCCACATCGTAAAAACGAGAGCAGAACACCATAAAGGCCGATAAGAATGTCACTTTCAAACATCGTTATAACCTCCAAAGATACACCGTTTAACGAAACAGAAAATGCATCAGAAAAACTAGAGGCAGCGCGCACATCAAGCCTCGTTCGCAATGTTCCTCAGTTAATTTTATTTGGTGGAAATTGGTGTCCTGATGCTCGGCTAATGTCAGCCACGCTAGAGCATGAAGACGTGCTAAACGTGATAGGAAACAAATTTGAAATCGTCCAAATTGACGTTGGAAAATACGAACGTAATCAAAGCCTGTATGCAGCACTTGGATTTGAAGAACTGGAAGGCCTACCAGCGATAATGGTTCTTTCTCCAAATGGTGAATTACTCAACAAAGCAGACGTGTTTGCTTGGCGCGATGCTCGCAATATTCCAACCGAACAATTTGTGTCTGCTATGTGCTCACTCGTAGATTAAAGTATCGACGTTTCCACCACCTGCAAGGCTGGTGCACCAAGGCGGTCATTCACCCTGAACCAGCCAGCAATAGAATATCTATCAGCATAAGCTGGAAGCACTTCATGCGGCACATCTTCAGAAAGAAACAAGACTAATGTTCCAGCTTCAGGCGGGATAACTGCCAAGGCAGCGGTATCTTCATTTTCACTATAGATAGCCAACTCACCGCCATGCGCCTCGACCCAATCGGAATTTAGGTAAAACACAGTCGATAGGACACGATTTTTAGCGCCTTTAAAAGCATCATAGTGGCGCGCATAAAATCCACCCTCTTCATAAACAGCATAATGCGCTTCATACGAAAAAAGCCCCAAAAATAAAGAGCTATTCAAGGCTTGTCGTACATTTTCCATGACTGAAAGATAGTCAGCCTGCACATCATCCTGCGAATTAAGCCAGTGAATTTTGTCTCTGCGAATGTCTGTATCAATTGTCAGGTCGGCAGCGCGACCAATTCCTGCTCGTTTCAATTTATCGGCAGCATGCAAACGGCAAGCTTGAACATAAAGCGCACGCGTCAATTCTGGAGGCACGACATCATAGGCTATCGCCCAGTTTTCATCGGCCAGTTGTGCTAGCCAATTCCAAGTCGGTAATACGAATTCTTGGGGAACTTCATTGTTTGGAGAGTATGGGTGCACAATTTTATGTCCAAATTGACGAGGCATTCCCCCTAGCACCAAAACCAAACAATAGCGAACATTCTCTTTGCAACTGTCACAAGATTTTCAAAAGTTTGTACATTGTCATTCAGCACTAAAGGCACCATGTTCAGCTTTGCTTTTAAGGAGGATTTACGATGCGAAATTTACTTATAACAATAACATCTACACTCACTTTTTTGACACCTTCGGCACTCGCAGAAGAAACCAAAGCGCCTGAAACCATCGTCCACACATCTGATCTTGGACATGGTATTTATGAATTGCGCACGGATAAAGCCGGAAACGTCGGTGTATCCATCGGTGAAGACGGTGTCTTCATGATCGACACCCAACTAGGCGAGCTTACCCCCCTCATTGATGCAGCCCAGCGCAAATTGTCAGGCAAAGATGTAGAACTCATCCTCAACACACATGTCCATTATGATCATATCGGTGGCAATGCCTATTTCGCCGACAAAGGAGCGCTCATTATGGCGCATCCCAATGTGCGCCCGGGAGCTGCAAACCCCGTCACATCTAAAATGACTGGAGGCACACCAGAAGCTTTACCCGATAGCGCACTGCCAACTATAAATGTGAACGCTGGTGACAGTGTGACAATGAATGGTGAAACAGCAAAATTTTATCACGCACCTAATGCACACACGAGCGGCGATATTTTTGTCTATTTTGAAGAAGCAAATATCCTTCACGCTGGCGACCTCCTCTTTGCCAACCGCTTTCCGTATATCGACCTAGATAATGGCGGCAGCGTTGATGGCTATATCGAAGGCATGCAAGCCATATTGGATGTTGCAAATGAGGATACAGTTATCATTGCAGGACATGGGCCCACATCCACTGTCAAAGAAGTCAAAGCAAGCATTCGCATGTTGGCTGACACGAAAAAATTGATTGCTGGATATGTCTCTCAAGACAAAGACCTAGCAACCATACAAGCTGCCAACCCACTCTCTGATTATCACGACGATTGGAATTGGGGATTCATCACCACTGAGCGCATGGTGTGGACACTTTATCGAGACCTAACTGGAAAAATTGAATAATCATCATCAAAAAGCAAAGTGCAGCCAATACATTATAGGCTGCACTTTATTGCTCTAAGCTCTCGCGGTGATCTTCCAGCAGGCAGCAGTAAATTGCGCCCGATCAGCTGAAATAAATTTCTCAAATGCCGCATTCACGACCGAAATGATCTTGTTGCGGACATTCTCATCAAGTTCTGGAAGCAAAGTCCCCAACACGCCCAACCGCGTGTTATATTGTTCAATTTGTTCAGCTGGAAATGAGCAAAGGAAATCGACTTTTTCTAGCTTTGCATCTTTCCATCCAGCCTCTTCTAAAACCGACATGACATAATCAGGGTCAGCAAACCCAAACTGCCCTGCTGTGTTTGGCTCTGGTTTTGGCATTGGCGGTAAGAATGGTGCTGCTGCACGCATGGCAGTTGTCATAAAATCATTCACTCCCGGGTGTCTCCACGCATACATATGCAATCTTGCTTCTTCATTTGCCGCTTTGTGTAAATTGGTAAAAGCAACCACCGGATCAGAGAAAAACATCACGCCAAAACGTGAAATAATTAGATCAAAAGCATTCGACGCAAATGTATATTCTTGAGCATCTGCACATACAAATTGAGCCAATGATTTCGTCTTTTTAGCTTGTAAATTCGCCGCCTCAATGAGTGGAGCCGAAATATCAAGTCCGGTTAGTTTCCCTTTTTCACCGAGTGCTCTTGAACATGTCAGAGTTGTTGTTCCAGCTCCACACCCAATATCCAAAACATTTGACGCACCGCTATCAATAGCAGCTTTGACCAAAGCTTGCTCAATGGGTTTAAACATCTCATCAAGTAAACTTTGAGATTCAACCCACGCATTTCCGGCTGCGCCATTCCAAAGCGTCTTCATATCTGACTGAATATTATGAGTCTTGTTCATAAGGTGTCGTCCTTGCCTTGTTTTAGTTTTACCATTCAACCAGCCTACAAGCTCATGTTAACTTGAGGTCAAGAGTATAAAAAATCTAATTATTTGACGATTGGCTTAGCAGACTGTTTTCAATTTTAATAATTTAACGACTTGCCGCGACCAAAAGACTTGATAAGCTCTATTTTTGAACAAACGTACAAAGAGACGTATGTCAAATGGGGAGTGAAATTTATGAGCACAACAGACACAAGCATTGTGACAAATACAGGAAACAATTTCGGTAGCTTTGGCTATCGCTCATTTGTCCTGTGGACACTGACTATCGTTTACACATTTAATTTTATCGACCGTATTCTCATCAGTGTGATGGGTGGTCCGATCATCGCAGAATTTGGACTGAGCAATTTTGAATTCGGTATTTTATCCGGCATCGGTTTTGCCCTTTTCTACACCATGCTCGGCATTCCGATTGCGAACTTTTCAGAGCGCCACAATCGCGTTCGTATTATCGGCATCTGTGTCATATTATGGTCTCTAGCGACAGTTTTGTGCGGCTTTGCAACTGGCTTTGTAACCTTACTCCTTGCTCGACTCCTTGTTGGTATCGGCGAAGCAGGCTGCACACCACCTGCAAACTCCCTCATCAGTGACTATTACAAACCTGTCGCTCGCCCCACAGCTTTGGGGATATATGCAATGGGCGTCACTGCCGGTGGTGTTCTGGCTCAACTCGGCGGTGGCTGGGTTATTCAAAATTTCACATGGCGCGAAGCATTCATCTATGTCGGTGCTCCCGGTATAATTATCGGAATACTAGTCTTACTGACAATAAAAGAACCGCCGCGTGGCTATTCAGATCCGCCGACTACCAAGTCGGCAAGTCAAACAAATTTTAAAGATGCTATCGTCGAAATCTTCAGCAAACCCACTTTCTGGATCATGGCTGTTGGCGCAACTTTAGCTGCTTTTGCAGGGTATGGACTTGTCGGTTTTACACCATTATTTATCCAATATGTTCACGGATATTCAGCTGGTGAAACTGCAATTATGTTTATGGCCCCCGTTGGATTAGCCGCCACTCTTGGTGCATTTCTGGGTGGTTATCTCACCCAAACCGCATCCAAAAAATCAGAAACCGCACCAACTTGGGTTTCCGGCATTGCGTTTCTTATTGCCGTACCATTCTACGCATTTTCCTTCTTCGCATCCGACCATAGATTAATGCTTGCTATGCTGATGCTGGGTAGTGTTTTACAGTATTTCTACATTGGTGCGCAGTATAATATAGCTCAAGCAGTTGTGAGTGTACGATCTCGTGCCACGGCCGTTGCTGTATTGTTATTTGTCGTCAACCTGATCGGCTATGGATTTGGTCCCCCGATTATAGGCCTGATGGCAGATATTTTCGCGTCCAATCAGCTCGCTTCGGGTGAGTTTGCAGGCACACTTTCATCATCCTGTAATTTTGCGGATGCTAGCTTAAGTGAAGCTGCCCAATCGGCATGTCGTGCTGCAAAAGGGTATGGCATTCAAATGGCCTGTGTTGCTGCCACGGCTCTGTTTGCATTGGCGGGTCTCTTCTTCCTCATATCTGGGCGAACATTTGTGCGCGACAGATATGTATCGGAGCCAGCAACATAGATCCAACCAGACAAAGGATGCGTATAAGCATTATACTTCCCCGGCCGCAAAGGATTTCTCAATGAAAAACCCCTCCCTCACATTGAGTCTTCCTTTGCTAATGGGGCTTGTAGCTTGTTCATCTCAAACCGATTATCGTAAAATTGATACTCCGCCGGCTACAGTCAGTGAAGTTGACCTCAACCGATATGCAGGCAGATGGTATGAAATAGCTCGCTATCCCAATAGTTTTCAGAAAAATTGCGAAGCTGTCACCGCTGAATACAGCTTACGTGCAGATGGCAATATCAATGTCACAAACACTTGCCACGCAGGTGAAGTGCGCTCTGCGACAGCCATAGCTCGCATTGTAGAAGATACGGGAAATGCCCAGTTAAAGGTAAAATTTGCGCCTAAATGGGTGCCTTTCGCTTGGGGCGATTACTGGATTTTGCACCTAGAAGAAGATTACTCAGCCGCACTTGTGGGTAGCCCCGATGGAAAATATCTCTGGATATTGTCTCGCACCCCTAAACTTGATGACAAAATCTACCAAAGCATCACAAAGCGCGCCAAAGAATTAGGTTATGCAACAACCCCGTTAAAAATGACTGAGCATCCTAACTAACATCCTTTTGGTTGAACAAAAATCTACGCAATCAAGTGTATTTAAAAGTTAAAAATGACACTGGCGCTCTTTCTAATATACAAATATAGAAAGCTGCATGTCAGCTTTTTTCACATTACTCTCCCTTAGCCTGAGTCTTTCGACCGACGCTTTTGCGGCATCTATCGCTGTTGGTGCCAAAGCACCGCGTCGCGGTATCACCCAAGCATTGAAATCCGGCCTGACTTTCGGCCTTGCAGAAGGATTGATGTGTCTTGTCGGGTTTGGATTAGGAACATATTTTTCAGGTATTATTGAGGCCTTTGACCACTGGGTTGCGTTGATACTGTTGTCCATCATCGGCGCGCGCATGATTCGAGAAGGCCTCAGTCATGATGATGATGAAGACGCAGCGCCCCGTGAACATTCTCTCTTAAGTGCAATCCTCACAGCCATCGGCACAAGCATAGATGCAGCAGCAGTCGGTATTGCGCTCGCTATGGCTGGCACAAGCATTTGGGTTTGTCTGCTTATAGGCTCAACAAGTTTTATCATTAGCTCATTTGGTTTTTTAATCGCGCCTCGGGTGGGCGAACGCTTAGGCCATCATACTGAAATTTTGGGCGGTCTTGTTCTTATTGCGATTGGTATTTCTATTTTTTACCAACACACAGCCTAAAGCCCAAAAAAAACGCCGCTCTATCACTCAAGCGGCGCTTTTATTCTGATCAATTTAGCTAAAATCTACAATGCGGCAATAATCGCATCACCCATTTGAGCCGTAGACATTGAACCGCCGAGGTCAGCTGTACGCGCACCATCTTCTAGTGCTTTACCCACAGCATTCCAAATACGATCAGCCGCATCAGCGCGATCAAGTGACCAACGCAGCGCCATTTCAGCAGACAGGATCGCTGCACAAGGGTTTGCAAGCCCTTTGCCTGCAATATCAGGTGCAGATCCGTGAACAGGTTCATACAAACCCGGAGTGCCCGGCTCACCCAATGCAGCAGACGGCAACATACCAATAGAACCAGTCAACTGGCTTGCTTCGTCCGACAGAATGTCACCAAAGAGATTATCCGCAAGAATCACATTTACATCTTTCGGCTTCTTTACAAGCTGCATAGCCATCGCATCCGCAAGAATGTGATCTAGTGGCTCATTTGCAAATTCTTCTTGGTGAAGCTTCGTAACTTCCTCGCGCCACAACACACCCGATTCCATCACATTGGATTTGTCCGTAGACGTCACACCTGGATAGGCACCGCCCTTGCCTTTACGGCCCTTGGCAATTTCAAATGCGACACGCGCCACACGACGAATTTCAGAACTCGTATAGCAAGCATTGTCATAGCCTTTGCGCTCGCCATTGCCTAAATCATCAATACCGCGAGGTTCTCCAAAATACACGCCCGATGTCAGCTCACGTACAATCATAATGTCGAGCCCTTCGACAAATTCACGTTTCAAGCTAGAAGCATCTGCAAGTGCTGGAAAACAAAATGCCGGACGCAAATTCGCATATACATCAAGTTCTTTACGTAGCTTCAAAAGCCCCATTTCAGGACGAAGATTACGTGCAACTTTTGCCCATTTGGGACCACCTACAGCCCCCATCAAAATAGCATCAGATTGGCGCGCTTGGTTTAATACTTCATCTGTAAGAGGCACGCCGTGCACATCATAGGATGCACCACCAAATAACCCTTCTGAGAATTTTAAATCTGGTGCCACAACATCAAGAACACGACGTGCCTGCTCTGTAACTTCGGGTCCAATTCCGTCACCTGGGAGAAGTAAAAATGTCTGTGTCATGGGGTCATGCTTTCGTAGTTTAAATCAGGGCTATTATGTCAATTATGGTCGCTTACTAGGCCGCGCAGCTTTACGCAATATTTCCGGGCAAAATCGTGGAGAGATATTAAAAACTCTCTTCGACTGCTTCATAAAGATTGGCGTTTCTATCTGCCACTCCTAAATCTGGCCAAGTGCTGCGCCATTCTGCCATATGCTTTATTGCAAAATGAGCCTGCAATGCCTCTCGGCTGTCCCATTTCTCTATAAAATGAACGAGGTTTTCATCCAACAAATCGAATGCGTAACTGTATAATATACAACCTGCTTCGGCTCGACTCTTCTCCACCATTGTTTGCATAGCGTTGCGGGCGGCTTCGCGATTTTCGATGGGCAAGCGAAACGTGCCGATAACAATGATTACCTTCTGACTCATGCTATCTCTGCCCACCTTATCTCTTTATGGGCGTTACATTTTCATAATAACGCACATCTCGTGCTTCCACGCCCAAAGCGTAAAGGTATTTTTTGAAAGCTATAGTATGTTCTGCTTGCTGGTGCTGCTGAAAGGCTGCCTCATCTACAAACCGTTCTCGAAGGTTGAGCACATCCCCATCGCAGACATCCTGAGAGAGGGAAAACTCAAGGCACCCCGCCTCTTCATTGCATGCTTTTACGAAATCTACGAAAATGGCTCGGGATGCTTCAAACATTCCAGCTTTTATGCGTAAACTTCCTTCAAGCAAAAGCATTGTTTAAGCTTTTTCCAACCAAGGCGTCAAAATCTTGCGCTTGTTTTCAAATGCTTCAATATCGCCGCCATGCGTCAAGGTTTCACCAATCTCATCCAACCCTTTTACAAGGTTTGTTTTACGGCCCTGATCAATATCAAAATCGATCTCAGTTCCATCTGGTGCAGTAATCTTCTGGTTGGGCAAATCAATCGTAAAAATATGATTTCCGCCGCCTGCTTGTGAAGCCAACTTATCGCAAATGTCCTGCGGCAAGGCGATAGGCAGAATACCATTCTTAAAACAGTTGTTGAAGAAAATGTCGGCGAAAGACGGTGCGATGACACACCGAATCCCCTGATCCAAAATCGCCCAAGGTGCGTGTTCACGTGAAGATCCACATCCGAAATTATCACCTGCAATCAAAACAGATGCAGTCTGATAGGCTGGCTTGTTCAACACAAAATCAGGATTAGCCGTTCCATCTTCATTTGTCTTCATTTCGTGAAACAAACCAACTTTCAGCCCTTCACGAGTCACAGTTTTCAAAAACTGTTTGGGAATGATCATATCTGTATCAACATTCGCCAGAAGCGCGTCACCCGTTTTAAGAGGAGCAGCAACACCGCGTAGAGTCGTAAATGGGGTCATAAATTGCCTCAGTCCGTCAAAATCAAATCTAATCGAGCAATCTGTTTCTATGATCTCTCGATAAACAAAGTGGGTGTATTGCACGTTCTATCAAGAACAGTGAAGACTTGAGTGCCTTTTTTTCGTCCCGGACGAATATCCGTAACATTAAAACCCGCTTTTTTTACACGTTTATGCGCCATATCTAGATTTTTGACATACCAGCTAAGGCCCCACAGCGAGTCATTCATTTGAGTTGAAGCACTCACTCCTAAGCGGCTAACGATTTCAATCGTGGAAGTTCCAACACGAAAAAATAAAAAACGAGACGCTAAATCTACACGCTCCGTATCCAATCTCAAATCACACCCTAACCTCGCTCCATACAAAGCTGCAGCTCTTTCAGGGTGAAGCGAGTTGATAACCACATGATCTAGTGACTGCACGCTATCATCCCCATAATGTTTTGACTTTATAGGCGTACTTTTTTCATTCTGGATCACAAACTGACGTACACCACCAGTTTGACTTGTATCCAATCGCAATCGTTTCCAAGATCGTGTCTTACCGGTCGCACTGTCTGTACTTTGGCCATGAGAAATGTCCGACGGGACTAATCCACGCTTGGAAAAACGTGTGTGCATCTCATCAATCTGCGCGCAGGAAAATGCTAAACTCACCAATCCACCACCACCAGCAGCGATCATTTTTTTAAGTTTGTCTCCAACTGGTCCGTCACCTTCCGGCCCCAGTAATTCAAGTCCAGTTTCACCAATCTGAAACCACACACTCGCAGTGCCATCATCAGGCGTCACAGCGGTCCAATCAGGCTCACGCCCAAGCAACATTTTGTAATTTGAAGTTGCAACGTCTAAATCGTTACAAATCAAAACGATATGATCTAATCCAGTAAGCATACGACCAGATATAGCATAAAACAAATACAGGTCAGCCTATCCTAACGGCTAATTGTAGCAATTTTGAAGAATATAAAATGCAATCGGGAAAGAGAGAAATCAGCCCCTTAAAACAGTAACGCCGCCCCTCGTAAACGAGGAACGGCGCACCGCGAAGTCCGAAACTGCCAGCTGGGTTGGGGGGACGCAAGCAAATCCGAACTAACCCTGATTCATCTAACGAAGCTCATCAGATATGTCTTGTTAGACTATGATATAAGTTGTAAAAATTTTTTTACAACATCTAGTAAAATTATAACAAATTTTATTAGATTTCAAAACTATACTGGCTCTAATATTCTCTCGATTTAGAACCAGCAAAAAACCGAGAAACCGTAAATATAGATTATTCTCAGGAAATCAACTAAAAATCTCAGATTATTTTTTACAAAATGAAAAATTGCAGTTGCATCCCCCCGAAAACCCCAATTTAAATCAACTCTACAAAACACCCTTCAAAGTGAAAAAATCGGCAGAATTCAGCATTGTAAATTCATACATAGACTAGCATTAACCATAAAAATCATCGACCATAATTGTAAATTTTATTCGCAAAAATAATTTCTGATTTTTTTAAAACCACCCAATAGAACCACTCTTTTAGTTTCTTGGGACAATTGTAATATCAGGCAATGCACAATCTCTTGTATCAAGTACGCAATTCTCTCTGTGCGATTTGAAATACTTCGAACTCCAACTATTTGCAGATACAAATTGAGATCTTTGCAAGGCTACCTCCCTCTCTTCACAATGCACCTACCCAGCCCCCAATATTCCACCAAATCAAGCTGACATTCACCTCCACTATAAACTAGATTTACTCTAGCCTAACGTGTGGCGACATTTTGGAGCTGCAATAATAAAAAGTCGCCGCGTTATTGTCGCGCTGGCTTGATGCCTACAAAATTCTCTGCACAAAATGCCCGAATTGCCTGATTATCTGTTTCCAAATCACCCGTTAAATCCCAGAGCTTCGTCAATAAAATTTCTTTGGTGCCACCATTTATGCCAATGACGAAGACCGGCACTTTAGCAGCATATGCAATTTTTAAATATCCTGGCTTGAACCCATCCACCTTAGAACGTGTTCCTTCAGGTGTAATCCCAAGCCAGACATTTTCATTCGCATCGAACCACTCCGACATTTGTTCGGATATATTGCGAGCATTCTTACGATCAATTGGAACGCCCCCCATCCATTTGAATAAATTCACAAAGGGAAAGAAAAAAGCTTCTTGTTTCATCATGAAAGACATTTTCAGCCCGATGGACTGCATTGATGCCATCGCCACGATAAAATCAAGATTTGACGTATGAGGCACGCCAATGACAACCACTTTTTTTTCATCAGGAAGCTGGCCGGTTATTTTCCACCCCAGAATCATTAGTACCAGACTCCCCAACCATCTTGTCACGCCATTCCCCATGCGAGGTGTGGATGGACTGACCGTTGGATTATTATAAGCAGCCATTTTTTGTACCATTTTTTGAGTGACTTATACGAATCTTATCAAAATTCCGCTGCGTCAAGATTGAGCCTTTAGAACAAACGCTCTAAAAGCATGCTGGTATTGTGTTTTTAAATTCTAATTGTACCCATTTCTACAGTTATACATCTAAGAAAACACCTCAAAAAAGCAGAGAGCCTTGGAATTATACATGCAAAACACGCCCTGAAATCATATCTTCAATGGCATTCAAATTTCAGATTTTATGATGTCGCATCATCCAATACTCAAATCATTTGAATCATACCCATCATATATGTAAGCGGCACGTAGATCGGACTAACAACAAATATAATAAAGGTCTAAAAATCGACACTATAGACCCTATATCTTGCTAGAGAAATGTTTAGAAGATTAAGTAGATTATAATATCGCGGAAGTATAAAATAATGCCCAACAGTAAAATCTCCCCAATACCCTTTCCGATGGATACATCCAATCTAACCAATTCACGAATTGGAGAAGCTGTTGACGTTATGAAAGCGCTATCCAATGAAACGCGACTAAAAATACTCTGCGCACTTTTAGATGGTGAAAAATCTGTCAATCAGCTTGCCGAATATACAAACCAACTTCTACCTTCAGTATCTCAGCATTTATCCAAAATGCGCGCAGCTGACCTTGTGGCGTCACGCCGCGAAGCACAAACAATATATTATCGTGCAACAGAAGGTATCGGTCATTCTGTTGTTGAAGCATTGTGTAAATTCTACAAAACTTAAAATCTGGACGTCTAACTAAAGATATACACTGAGTAATTGTTGACGTTGTTCGCAGCTCAATTCTACTTGTTTAGGTGTGAGCATCAACAATAGGCTTCCCAATTGCATAGACGAAAGTGCATCCAGTCCAACTCCTACACTTGGAGTTCCACCTGGAAACATAAGATCTACCGAAGGCAGAACACGTCGGCTCATATGAACTCGAATAACACTCAATCCAGTCTGCTCTGCTTTTTCACCCTGCATCCAAATGCCATCTTTTGCAGAACAGCACCGCAATACGCCTTCGAGTAAATGTTGAACGCCTAATTGGACCAATGCATTTGAACCAATATGCCGAAATCCAGCTTCTTCCCAGTCAACTTTCAAATTGACCTTACGCATCTCAGCCAATTGCTGAATACGTTCAAAGGATTGTTGAATTAGCAAATGCAAAGATCCACCCGATTGAGCAGACAAATCATCTTCAGTATATTTTTTTATTGCCTGAATAGTTTCTCTTAAATGATCCACAAACTCGCTAGATCCTGATTTCCCAGTCTCGCGCATCACCTCGCCCAATGTACTCAAACCTGATTCAAGATAAGCAAGTGGTGCTTGCAACGCTGCAAAATTTCTTTCAACTGCGGCTTTTTCCCAAAGCCTTTCACGTGAACCATTACGTCCACGCGCTTTGGAATTAAGCACTAATTGCCGAATAAGACCTTCAGAAAGATCCGCTTTATCAATCACGGCTTCCGCCCCAATTTCCAAAGCTTCTACACGAATCTCTTTTGTGCTGCTTTGTGAAATAAACACGATTGGCGCGGATGTAATTTGCTGAAGCAATTGAAAATCTTCATCCAACGAAATTGAATCTGGACGCCGCACATCAACAAGAAGAAGATCAACTGTATTTATTAAATTCGATGAGAGAAAATCATCCAGTCGCGCACTAACATGCAGAGTCACATCGGACACATCTGCAAACATCTTCTGGACGATTTGAGTGTAAATCGTATCGTCTTCAATCAGTTGAATTATCAACTAGAATCCCCCCGGCAATACGATCATACAAAACTCGTGACTTTACTCATGCTCTTCATCAGTTGAAATAAATACAACCTTTAAGAAAAACTATTCTACACTTAACTTAGAAGTAAGTATGATTCCCTAGAACAACCAGTGAAAAGTTGAAATTTGCCACATTTTGCACAAGATTTATTGCGCGTGTTGCGTAATTCTGACGGTTGAGGCACTACTTAAGCCAGACTTGTCGACAACTTCCAATAAGTAAAACCCCTCTTCTGTGGGCGTCCAAATTGAATCTCCGAACTGATTCGCCAAAATTTTCTGGCCCTGAGCATACCAAGTCAGCTCACCATCGCCGCGCGCAGATAGCGTAAAACCTCTATCTTTTTTGTCCTGCCATATCTCACTATTATCAGGTGGAAACAGGATTTCTGGAGGCTGTTTGTCTCTTTCAAAATTAGCCAATGTAAATGGATCTACGCCTGTCATTTCTTCACCGACATTCAATCCCCCATTGGTGCGTCGTAAAGTCAGAGTCGCGATATCAAATGCATCAAAAAGTATAGGTAAAGCGACTTTACGTCCTGTCGCTCCAGACCGTGGAGCCCCGTCAGCGCGTCCCACCCAGACCACAATTGCTAGTCCATTTGAAACACCCGCCGCCCACGCATCTCGAAATCCATAAGACGTGCCTGTCTTAAATGCTATTTGAGGCGCATCTCTTGTTAAAACCGTTGGCATACGACCATCCGGCATTGGTGCTGACTTTAAAATTTCTAAAACTTTTCGAGAGGCTTGTGAGGTTAAAAAACGCGTTTGACCTTCGCTTACAGCAGAAGCGCTTTCTCCTTCAATCCAATTTAAAGAGTGAGCAATCCCATCCCCGCCCAAAGCGGCATACAAAACTGCCAAATCCCGAGCTGTCAGCCCAACACCTCCAAGCGCCAAAGCCAAACCAGCATCACTATCGGCTCTATTAGGCAAACGCGGCGCAGCTCCTGCAAATGCAAGGCTTGCTGCAAACCGAGATGGACCTATCGCTTCTAGGGCATGCACAGCTGGGACATTTAGAGAATGCTGCAAAGCCTGCGCAATCGTCACATCGCCGCGAAACGTGCGATCGAAATTTTCTGGCTGATATGATTTAAATCGCTTGGGTAAATCAGAAATATGCGTTGATGGCGCGGCAAGCCCCTCATCAAAAGCCATTGCATAAATAAATGGCTTCAAAGTCGATCCAGGCGAGCGATATCTATTTGTAAGATCCAACCATCCACCCGCCCTATCTCTTCTAGCAGACCCGACAGATGCCAAAACATTGCGTGTGCGAATATCAACCACAATCGCAGACATTTGCGCGCGATCGTCCAGTTCTTCAACGACATCTCTTGCCATTGTTTCAAGGCGAGTTTGCAGTTGAAAATCCAAAAATGTGTATATATCCGCCTGCAAAGGCGGCGCGCGTCGACGCGCTTCTTCTGTGGCTTGCCATGCAAAGGCTGGAAAATCACGGCGTTTAGGCGCTGCCGTTTGCATAGCTTCTAGTGCACGATCTTCTGCAATAACATCCTTTTCCACCAATCGCTGCAAAACACGTGCACGCGCTTTAATTGCGGACTCCGGCCTTAAATCAGGTCGCCGCGCTTCAGGCGATTGCGGCAATGCAATCAAGAGCGCGATTTCATCAGGTGTCAGGCTATTGGGTTCGCGCCCCAGATATGCCCAGCTTGCAGAACGCAGCCCTTCAATATTGCCGCCATAGGGTGCCAGAGTAAGGTATAATTCCAGAATTTCACGTTTGGATAAACGCGATTCCAATTGCAGTGCCCTTATAGCTTGCTGAATCTTTGCGCCAAATGTGCGTTGTTTTGGTTCAAGCAAACGCGCCGTTTGCATAGTGATCGTCGATCCACCCGATACAATTTCACCAGCTTTCACAAGGTTCAAACTCGCGCGCAAAATCGCTCGAAAATCAACACCTATATGCTGATAGAAACGCTCATCTTCATAGGCAAGCAAAGCCTCAATAAAAGCAGGGTCGACTATATCTAGATCAGCCTTTAAACGCCAGCGACCATCTTCAAGTGGAAACGCCCGCAGAGGCTGTCCTCTATGATCGAGCACAACTTGAGAAATCTGGTTAGCCTTTGCCAATGGTGGTGGAAACGCTAAATCCAGAAACCCGATAAGAGAGATAGCGGCCAATGCAAAATAAAATGCCTTTGGCCACAATCTCACTTTTTTTATCCGCTGAAACCAGCTCAAGACTTACTCCGCTGAGATCTTCACACGCCCAGCTGATGTTCGTCCAAATACATCAGCACGGTACATGTCTTCAGCCACGGCGCCCGGCAATGCATAATCTCCCGGCGTGACGGCCCGAATGACATAAGCAAGCATCGCCTGCTCTCCATCCCGCACTGTTAAAGAGGCAAGAAAACGATCATCACGTGCTTCAGCCACATCGGGATAACTCAAATCACCCACAAAGCTATATGGTCCAGATGTATTGGGGGTAAGCACAGCTTGAATTTCCCATCCTGCCGGCAATAGGTCAGCAATGATAAGTGGATGTGAGTTCTTATCCTGCGGGCGAACACTTAATGCGATGATAGCTTGATCACCGCGTTTCATGTCCCCCAATTGGGCATTGCGTCCATTCATCTGGAAGATAGATTTTGAAACACTCAATCCACCACGCACAGCCGGAGGCGCTTTTACAGGCGCACCACGTGCGACACTTGTCAGCCATAACGGACCCTCACCTTCATTTGTAAAGGTAGGCAGCACATCAATTTCACTATCGCTGGTATCAAAAGAAGCTTCATCTGCGTAATAGGAGCGCCTTTCAGCAATCTGCACGACTTTGCCTGCACCTGTCAGCTCAACGCTGCTAGCTCCATTAGATAGGCTATTTGCAGCCATCAACAAGAAAGCTTTTTCTTGAGTTGTTAAACGGTCTGGATCAGGCAATTTATCCACCACCTGCTCGGTCAGGTCTGCAACAAGTGGTGCATCCCCAATTTCTCCCGCCAAAGCGAGAACGCCGGCTCTATCGCGGCGCGGTGTCTGATAATAATCGCCAGTATTGTCATAACCCAAAGCCTCAGTTGCTGCGTCAAACGCAGAGACTGATCTTGCATTATCACCCATAAAGTGAAGCGCCGCTCCAATTTGAGCTTTGGCTAAAGGACTATCAATTTTGCCAAGCATTTCATCATGCAAATAACGCAGACGAGATGCCTCGATTTTACCGCCGCGCGCCAAGACATATGCCGCATAAGCTGCTGCGCGATTACTTAGACGCTCTTGCGTATCATTGTGCCAGCGCGATGTATAAACATCATAGTTATACCCTGATCCCCATTGGTTTTGTTGAGCAGCCACTTTCGCCAATGATGCATAGGCTTTTTCCAACGCCGCATCAGGCACCAAATATCCAGCCGCTTTTGCACGCGCAATAAAGTCTACAGCATATGCCCCCACCCAAGGCGATGCATTTCTGTCTCCCATGCGCCAAAGTCCAATTGAACCATCAGAGCTTTGACGGTTTAGAAGAGTCGACACTGCTTCTTGCACTTTGGAGCTGATCTGCGCATCCGCTTCTAATCCCGCAATGCCTGCCAGATTTTCAGCGTATAATAATGGCAATGCACGACTAACTGTTTGCTCTGTGCATCCATATGGATACTCACTCAGGCTTTTATAAAGTGCAGATGCATCCATAGGAATAGCTGATGCCGACACCATTAAACTTGAAGAGCCTGCCACAAAACCATTCAGTGCATTGGCCGACGCTGTCCAGCTTTCACCTGGCTGAAGCACAATTTTTTCAATTCGGCTTAATGGCAAGTATGGCGATCTAACCTCTATGCCATATTCACGTTCGATCTGAAAATTATTCGGGCCAGTCAATGTCATATTGATATTAGACACACCCTGACTTGAAGCAGAAATAGATGCTGCAATATCAGCACGCTGACCTTGTTTCAGCATAGCTGTGACATTGCCATCTCCAATTTCAACACCTTTTCCAGCAGCAAGCGCTGCATCGTAATTTCCAGGTGTCGCAGCCACATTATCCATTGTCACAGTGGCAATCGCCGTATCACCAGGCGCAAGGAAACGCGGCAAGATAACCTCAGCAGGCACATCATCACGCACAGTTAGCGGCTCATCCACAGCCCCCATACCCGTGTCAGACCACACCACCGCCATCAATCGCAATTCACCATTGAAGTCTGGAAGGTCCAGTTCAATTTCGGCTTTGCCATCGCGTCCCATTGCAACAATACCAGAAAACAGTGCCACTGATTTTGTTGGAACAACGGTCAGCCCAGCACCGCCAATCTGATCACCACCCGAACGCGGCTCTGCAGCTGCGCCTTGGTTAGGATCAAGCAAGCGCCCATAATCATCTTTCAGCATCACACCCAGACGACGTTTTGCAAAGAAATGTTCGCTCGGATTAGGTGACTCAAATTTTGTGAGTTGAAGAATACCCTCATCAACCGCAGCTAATGTCGCAAACACTTTCTCGCCGCGCGGACCACCGGTTGCTTCAAGCTCAATTGTCACTTTTTGGCGTGGTTCAACCACATCCGCAACTTTCATATCTAATTCAAAAGTGCGGTTTTTCACATCTACTGGCGCATAAGAAACCCCCACAGCGCGACGCGGTCTGGGGCGCGCAACTGGATCGCGCGGTGTAAACACACTCACCATCACATAAGCACCAGCCCCCCATTTTTCTGTGACATTGAAATCAACTTTCAAGCCTTTTTCAGGCACAGTCAGCGTGCGCGTTTCAATAATATTATCATTAGCCACTACAATTTCTGCTTCACCCGCATAAGGTGGCAAGATTGTATAACTCGCCTTTTTACCTATTTCGACAGGGTCTTTGGGCGCAGAAATACGCACGCGATCTGGCGCTTCAACACCTTCTTGCGGGCCGCCGCCCCAACCTGCCCAAAAGCCATAACTTGCAGTCGCGCCAGTCGCTTCTTCGGTAAGCACTAATTCATAATCACCCCAGTCCAAAGACCGTGTCACTAATACTGCTGCTTCTGTTGCAGATAATTCAAGGTCGCCTTCTTGGATCGGAACCACATTACGCGTGCGACGCCATTTCCAAGCGCCACCACCAGTGCGATACCAATCATAATCCCAATCAATGCGCACAAGGCTCCAATTCACATTTCCAGCGATTTGGGTTCCATCAGATTGAAGTGCCACCACTTTTAAACGCGCGGCTTCATCTTGTGCTGCACTGCCATCAAATTCAGGCAACACCCCAACATAAACTTCATTGGGTCGGTATGGCATACGGATATCATCGCGAACCGCTCTACCACCCGGCTCCATCGCGCTGACCACAGTTCTTAAACGTAATGGCTTCGAACTTTTAATGCTTTGCTGTGCAACATCTAAACGCAAAACAGCTTGCCCTGCTCCATCCGCTGTTGCGTCTTTAAGGTCAAATTCTCGCTGACGAAATTGCTCGTCATGGTTTCCAAACGCATAATTGGCAAAGTCGGCAAACGGTTTTGGATCAACTTCTACCCGCGTACGGCCTTCAACAGTTAGACCAGCACCCGGTGCACCATAGAGAAAACGCACATCCGCATTTATCGAACGCGTTTCATCTTTAGCAACAACAGTCTGGCTCTCAGAAGATACTTTCAATTCAATCCGTTGAGGCACGAAATCTTCCACAGATATGCGTGTGCTTCCCACCACACCTTGGCCATCAAGATCTAGATCAATACGCCACATGCCACGCGCAGCAGCCTTAGGCAGCACATATGAACGCGACATACCTCCAGCCTCTAGCCCGCCTTCAAAACGCCAATTGGCAGCTTCCACGCCATTAGGCGCGTAAAGACGCATAACACCATCTGCTGAAGAAACGGACTGTACCGACAAATCACGCACCAAGGCACTAATCCATACTGTCTCACCGGGACGGTAAATTCCGCGCTCGGTATAAAGATAGGCATCTGTCATATCAGGAGCGGATCGACCACCTACCGGATATTTAGAAAGATCAACAGCTGGACGCTCTAAATCAAGAACAGCAAAATCACCATTTTGATCATACGCCATCACCATACGCGGCCGTTGCGGGCCGTCGCCACGCAGCAATGGTGCCGAAAATTGAACACGTCCTAACAAATCTGTTTTAGCAGATTTTAGAATTTCATTGCTTCGCGCCACCAGATCAAGTCTTACATCGCGCGCTATTTTAGCCGTATCAATCGAACGGGCTGTCACCTGAAGTCCATTATCGCCCTGATAGGCGGTTAGTGCCAGATCAGTCACAATCAACCATCTTGCAGCTCGCGCTGGCTGATCCACTTCAAGCGATCCTGCAGGCACCTCTTCAACGCTCACATAATAAGCACCCGGCTGAAGCTTTTGCACAGCGCTCGCCAATGAAAAGACAGTCGTCGCAGCTATATTGCCTGAATTCTCGACATCTATCTCACCTGTCCACAGTTTTTCTGATACATCAGCTGGGTCTTCATCGCCCCCCTGCCAAGTGTATTCACCGCGACCGGCAGTAAAACCATTTGTAATGCTTTTAAATACAAGAGCACGGTCCGTTACCCTAGAAACGCTAACTTTTAATGTGTCTACATTGACCGTTTCAATCGCCAAACCATCCGCGTCAACGCGGGGAAGAATAACTCCATCCCCTTTAAATCCAACATAGCTAGGACGGTCGCCAAAATCGATCGTGATTTTCTGATCACGCTCTAATTTACGTGCGCGTCCCGATCCAGGCAAACCAGCTTTGAGCACAAGATCAGTGGCTGCAGCAAAACCAAGCCCACCAATACATAATTTCGATCCTTGAACATCCAGCGCAAGAGAGACATCTTCAGGCGGTTCTATATATGCAGAATAATCAGTCTTTGAACTTAGTGAATGCGAAAACTCAAGACATGCAATGGGAGCATCACCCTGCGTATTTGCGGCGTATCTAACAAATTCAAAATTCTTGGATTTTTCTTCTTCAGCTCGACGCGCTTTTTCTGCACGGACCTCGATTTCAGGTCCTTCGACGGTGTCGCGAATATCACTTAAATTCTGCAAGGGCTGCGTATTGGGGTCTCCACACGCTGCCACCAGACACATAATTGCCGATGCCAACCCAATTCGCAAACCGTTCAAAGTCTGAATACGCATAATTCTCTCCATCCACCCACTAAGTGACCTTAATGCGTGTCGAATAATTTAGCTACAAGCGCAAATAGAAAACATTGCTATAACAAAATTACTTCATTGAGATAGTCACAACCCAAGTAAACGCTTCAAACGGCGCCGTTTTCAAGGAGAAGTCAGACTGATTTGAAGGTATTATTTAGATATCGTCATTTTTTGAGGACCACCGGGCATGATCGGGCGATTTGCATATGCTCCCATACTCACCATTCGGTCATACATAACTAACGCCCCAGCAAGTGAGACATTAATACAGAACTTCGTGGGAATTTTCACAATGTGATGACATTTCGCCATCATTTCTGGGCTTAGATTACCCAATTCACGTCCCAATACATAAGCTGCAGCTCTTGGGTGCTTGAATTCGGGCAATTCAACAGCATCATCAGTTAATTCAATACCGACAAGCTGACAGCCGCGCGGCAAGGCCATATCTTCAATGCTGTCCCAGTTATAATAGGGCATATTCTCATACGCTTTAGACGTATCAGATGCATACATGTCAGTTACTTTTACATCTGCATCGACTGAATAGAAAAAACTGGCCCCAAATGCATGGGCGGTTCGCATAAGCGCGCCCATATTCATAGGCTTGGAAATACCCTCAGCGCCAATCCCGAAAAAACCCTTCATTAAACCGTCGCCACAGTCATTGTGCCATTTGCATGAATAGAGCCGCGTGCCATTGAAGCAGAAGAAAATGGCATCGCAATCCGCCCCAATCGATCAATGCTGATCAGGCCACCATGCCCACCAAGGAAGACAACACTGTCAATAACTGCGCTGGCTGCAACGTCTAAACTCGTGCGTTTGTAATGAATACGTGCAGACACATCAGCAGCGGCATTTGCCCGCATAAAGTATTCGCCCATCCCCGTACAAGAAACTGCAACGCGCTCGTCTGCCCAAGTCCCAGAACCAATGATCGGACAATCACCTACACGACCTGGCAGCTTATCAGGCGCACCACCTGTTGATGTCGCTGATGCTAATTGACCTTCTGAATCTAAAGCAACAGCTCCAACCGTCCCTGTCATTTTACGGTCATCCATTTCGAAAAGATCGTATTTAACGGGCGTGTAGTATTCTTTGGGGTGTTTTACTTTTTTACATTTGTGCTCTTCAGCAAATTGGCTAGCTCCCTCACCAACCAACATAACGTGCGGAGTTTTGCGCATCACAAGAGCCGCCACATTCACAGGATGTTTAAACCCCTTTAAGCCTGCAACAGAGCCTGCCATTCGCGTTTCACCATCCATAATGGCCGCGTCGAGTTCAAATTCACCGTTTTTGTTAGGCGCAGCACCTTTACCAGCAAGATATAATCCGCATGACTCTAATTCACCAACCATAGCTTTAACGGTAGCAACAGCAGATGCCCCGTCTTTCAGCATTTTGCCGCCCTCCTTTAGAAGGTCGGCCATAAAGGCTTCTGTATGCTTGTCATGTTTGGATGCACCCGTGCCCGCGCCCCCATGAAGCGCCAAGGCCCAAATCTCTTTGGAGCTAGTATTTAACTTGTCACTCTTACTCATAAGACACCTTTAGACACCTTTTTCGGCACTAACCTACATTATCCGAATAGTTTTCTTACATAAATGTGACAAGTGCAGATTGAACACACTTTGCAAATTCATTCATTTTGTAAAATAAATTCTCTTTTTAAATCTAACCACTACCTGCTTTATGGCTAAAAATACAATTTAGAGCACGCAACTTCACATCAAGCAGACGCATATCAAAACGGAGTTAGGCTCAAATCTCTCTGAAAAACCTACATTAAGTATGTGTAATACCTAATTTTGCCACATGAATCTGTAGAATCGCGCATGAAACGAGAACAATAAAAGGTCTATGACATGAAATTACACCTCCCCCTCCTTGTCGCAACAGGTCTTCTAGCAAGTGCATGCGCATCCACCACTGCGCCGGTATCTGACACATCGAGTGTCAGTCAAACAAAAGAACTGCAGAAAAAGGAACCTTTACAGCTCACCAAATCATCCCCTGCACTTGAAGACATAAGCGCAAGTTCAAAGTGGACAGCTGTTGAGTTGTTATGGCCAGAATCTCCCTATATGGCGCTTTCTACAAGTGAAAAGCCCGACCAGCCTATTTATGGCCTCTCTTTTAATTGCAACACGGATACTGGCGCAATTTCTGGAAGCCTTCAAAATCAGCCCAAAGACAAAACTGGCTCAGCCGCATCATTTTCACTGAGAACATCTGACGGCACCGCAATGACGCTTTTGGGTATGTACGCAAAAAATTCGCTCAACAATTCCACTGATTTTGTGTTCAACACAGATTGGAAAGCAATGAGAGCAATTAGCAATGCCGAGCGCGTGGACCTCGTAAACCCAGAAGGTCAATCCATGCTTGCTCTGGTAAAAGATGAAGCCCCCCATCGCGGTGACACTCATCTCTTAGCAACGTCTGAAGGCTTTGAAGACGCTCAGACACAGCTTTATTATTACTGTAATCCAAAGTAAAATCGAACAAACGAAAAAGGCCAAGATTTCTCTTGGCCTTTTTTCATAAATACATTCAAGAAGCGCTAGTTTGGCAAAGCTGGAACTTGTCCAACCTTATTTGCAAGACTTTCTAATTCCTCAAAAACTTCTTCGCTGTTCTGCGTGTCATCAAACAAAACATAGGCTGCATCTGTTTTTCTTAGAATAAAACGCCGCCAGTTTGCACGGCTGCGGAATATCCAGATTTCATCTGGATTCTCTGGCAAAGTCGCCCATCCTGTCCACGGATGGTCCCCGCCAAGAGCGCGCCACATCTGTTCAATGTTATTAATTTCGGTTTCAGAGAACAGCTTCATATCTTATTCCAATTGTTAAGCCACTTGCCCTCAAGCCGCTTTAAGAATTTAGGATATCACACTCTGACAAATTTCGTAACAAATTGTTAGCAAGTATTACAGCTCAACAACACAAGCGTAACAATATTGAATTTATTCACTATTTTTATATTGTTTTTTCTCAATACCTAAAAACTCTTGCGCAGCTTGGCGGTGTGACGGCTGGATATGTCCGTTCACAACACTCATCGCCAGGGCAATAACAGCAGCATCGTCAGAAAAACCTAGAGCGAGAATAAAATCAGGAACAACATCTGTCGGCACCACAAAATATGCCAATGCTGCAAACAATACCCCTTTCACCCGCCCCGGTGTTTTCGGGTCAAATGCGCAATAATAAGCCGAAGCCAAATCTTCCGAGAATGGGATATATTTTAGATATTTGCTGAGCTTATTTAATGTCCGCTTGGCTTTTCGTTCATCTGCCAAACGTTGATTGATCTCTTCTTCCGTTTCTGGATCTAGAATTTCCATATCACCTCACAATTTTTCAAGTTCAATAAGAACATTGAAAAATGGCATACTGATGACTTTTGAAATCAGAGCCAATATCCACCTTTAAAAAGAAAAAAGCCCGGACCTTAAAAAGACCCGGGCTTAAGTAGCACGATTAGGGAAGACCAGACCTCTAACCGTGGAAGTTGTTGAACCGTTCTAGGCTCGAATTAGTTTTGGAACAGTGAAAGAACTGCTTGTGGAGATTCATTGGCTATAGACAGAGCCTGAACACCCAATTGCTGTTTCACTTGTAGAGATTGCAATAATGCGCTCTCCTTACCCAGATCAGCGTCGACCAATCCACCGACGCCTTCAGTGATCACATCCTGAAGACGTGATACGAAATTGGCGTGATTATCAATTTTTTGAGACGATGCTCCCAAACGGGACAAAGCACCATTTACATTTGTGATGCTGGCTTTAACCGCATCCAGCGCGAGTTGCGCATTCGCTGGATCACTAAGGTCATGCGTTGCAGGATCCAAAGTAACGTTAACACCACCAAAAGAGAAATCTTCTGCATCTATCCGTAATGTTGATGCACCGGACGCATCAGCCACAAACTCTAGGCCAGCAGGCTGAGAATTATTAAGTAGGTTCACGCCATCAAATTCCGCAGCACCAACAATTTTTTCAAATTGCGTCATTAGCGAAGTGAAATCTTCTTGAAACGCTGCACGCGATTCAGCATCAATCTCTTTGGTAGCAGAAAGCGCTTTTTCTCTTAATTGAATAAGAATGTCGGAAGCTGTTTCACCAGCTGTAATGGCCACATCACCAACTGATTTTGAGCGATCTAGGCCAATTTGAATAATATCATACGCGGAGTTCTCTCCACGTAAGCTTTGTGCAACAGAAAAAACAGCAGCATTGTCTTTAGCACTCGCTATTTTGAGGCCAGAACTAATGCGGTCAGTTGTTCCTTCTAAATGTTTGTTCGTCGCATTCAGGTTTTGCAACGCTATAAGCGACTGAGCGTTATTGTTTACGCCGTTTACCATAATCCGTCTCCAAACGTGGTCTTCCGGGTGGTCCCGAATTTTTCGTTAGGAGTAGAATTGAACCATTTTCGTTAATACTTCCTTCGCATTCGAAGAAACAATGCAATTTTTTTTAAATTTTATACAAATTATACAGTTTGATCGAGCCAAAGACCTTTAGTTGCATTCGTCGAATTGTTGGAGGCACGTGCAAATTCCAGCCAATCAGCATCCGGCCATTGGCGTATAACTTCACCACTTTCTGGATCAATAAGGCTGTGAATAAATTTACCGGACTCACTGTCCTTCTCAATGACAAGCTTACCTTTCTCAAGGCCGTGCTGACGAGAAATCTCTTCCACAAATTGCTTACGACGCGCCTCGATTGCTAGCGCATTCGCTTTTTTATCGTCTTGTTGCGTATCTAGTGCTACGCGATCCGAACGCACAACATCCAATTTAGATGAGGTGGCCGGGACAGGTGTAATCTCCGTTCCCATAATCCTAACTCCCGCCGAAAATGCTTTTTGCAGTCGGCTTTTGAAAAATCCGAAAAGCCTTCTCGGCCCTTTCGAGCCGAGAAGAAAATTCGAAAAACTCTATCTAAAGAAAGATAGCGCCAATCCAGAAGAAGAATTCGCAATAGACAGAGCCTGCACACCAAGCTGTTGCTTAGTTTGTAGCGACTGTAGTTTTGCAGATTCTTTTGCTAGGTCAGCATCAACCAAGTTACCAATACCATTTTCCATAGCGTCAGATAGCTTTGTGACGAATGTTGAGTGTGTTTCTATTGCTTTAGAACCAGTACCCAAACGTGCCAAAGAGGCGTTCACATTGTCAATTGATGTTTCAAGCGCAGTAATCGCAGCACCCGCTTTTGTCACTGTGTCGATGTCTGAACCAGCTGTTAGTGTAATTGTTGAACCAGCTAGAGAGAGATCTTCCGCACCAACAGTAAGCGTGCTTGTACCATCTGCGTTTGCCAAAGCAACAATGTCAGACGCACCAGATTTCAACAAGTTTGCACCGTTAAATTCTGCGTTGTCTACGATTGTTGTGATTTGGTCACGAAGCGCTTTAAAGTCTTCATTATATGCTGCACGTTGCTCAGTTGTAAGTGTGTCGTCTTTTGCACCAAGCGCTTTTTCTTTCATCTCAACAAGAAGATCAGAAACAGCTTCACCCGCTGCAACAGCTGTATCAACAGTTGAACCAGTACGGTCCAAAGATTGTTGAACAACATCATAAGAAGCAACATCTGCGCGCATGCCTTGGGCAATAGCGAAGATCGCACCATTGTCTTTGGCGCTAGCGACTTTCAAACCCGTGTTAATACGAGATTGAGTTGTTTCAAGTTCGCTGTTTGTTTTGTTAAGTTGCTGAAGGGCAACCATTGCGCCATAGTTTGTGTTTACACTCGTCATTTTGACGTACCTTTTTTCGCTTCTGCCTTTAAGACAGATGTTAATGAAAACCAGATCATTTTAATCCGGAGGCTTCTTGCCTAAGTATGACGTCGCAATATTGGTGCCTGTTTTTAGGTAAACATAACCAGCCCAAAGGTTAACTTTTCAAGGGTTTCAGGCCCGTTTGTTAAAAATGTGTAAACTGCTAATATTGAGTTAATTGACACTTATTGCCCATAGGCAAAATTTACCCGGCAACCCAAGCGGCAAATTTTGCCGTGTGCGCATGCTCAATTATTAAAATAAAAATGAAAACCGCCATCGCGTATGGTTAATACAAAGATAACAGCATTGTAAAATATAGCTATTTTTTACAAAAATCCGATATTATTCGTCTATTCATGCCTCAGTTAAGCAGCAAGATTGAGAGGCGGCAATTTATGCACACACAAGAAGGCCTCAAGTGCATTTCGCATTTGCTCAAAATCTGATTGCGTCAAATCAGTATGACACGGCAACCCTAAAGTTGATGCTGCTAACCGATCGGTATTTGCTAAATCTCCATGTTCGCAATAGCTAAAGGCCGGCATCTGCAAACACCCTCTCGACCACCATCTTCGTGTATACACACCTTGCGCAAGAAGATGCTCTTTGCATTGCGCTCCCAATGGCAAAGACATGCGAAGGACCGCGACAGAATTAAACCATTTATCGCCAAAGCCAGTTTCAAACTCAACGCCGCTTAAATCGCTCACCGCGTCTTTCCACTGGCTACACAATTCATGGAATCTGCGTCTTTTTACAGGCCACGCATCTAGCGATGCCAATCCGATAGCAGCATGATATTCACTCATCTTCGCATTGCCGCCAATCTGTTTGGCTTCACGCGTACCATCAAACCCAAAATTTGTGCGTGCACGAATATCTTTGGCGATATTGGTATCGGGCGCGATCACAAATCCGCCCTCGCCCGCAGGCAAAATCTTCGTCGTATGCAAACTCACACATGTCGTAATTTTTGAAGGCTTCACTGTTGCAAAAGCAGCAGCAGCGTCAAGCACAACAGGAATTGACGTGCGATCTTGCAAATCTTCCCACGGCTTCAAATCTATCGGAGCCCCAAAAGGCGTGACCAAGCATATCGCCCCAACATTATCGACACCAAGCGTTTTGATCGCTTCTTCAACATGCTGAAGGGATAATTGCTGGTTTGAAAATTCAACATCCACAAAATACGGCTCAAGCCCAGCCGATTTTGCAGCATGCGCAGTCGCAACGAACGTCCAGGACGGCAAAATACAATAACGCCCCGTTTTCTTGACTGATAACATGGATATCTGCAATGCCGCAGTTCCATTAGACATCGAAACAATTCGATCAGCATCAACAGACACATGTTGGGCCAAACGTTCTTCCAACTTAAGAACAAGCGGTCCAATATTGGTATAAATACCATTAGCATCGATCTGAGATATGTATTTTTTCAACGCCGCATGATCAGGCAATTGAGGGCGCATGACATATATTTCAGAAGGACTTGAAGAAGACATTCGCGTGCCTGTGTAGATACATAAAAATCTAACAATGACGCAACATTGTTAAAAATTCACTTCATTGCCTTCACACACCATCAACCTTCTTCCAAAGCTCATCCGATGTGTTGCTTAAAATTGCCTATCGTAAATTCCAAATTGTCCTTGAGATTATCACCCGATTGTTTGTCATCTTTCAGAGACGCCAGCCTCGCTTTGGATTTATCCTGATAGGTTTTTAAGAGGTCAGCATCCTGCATAATCCCGATAGCAAGCTTCTCCAATGCATCAAGATCCTGCACGGCTGCACCCTGTTTGATCGTCATTTGAACGTCGCAATTATCAAGCGTCAGGATAGGCAGCCCTTCAAACATGGACCAATATGCTGCATTTCCGCCTCCCTGCCGAGGCGGATTTAAGAAAGCATCACTGACGGATAAAACAGACCGCAAATCAGTGGTAAACTTCAACAATCGGATCTGACTTGCATGGTCTTTAAGTTCAGTTAATCGGCTAAAATCATCTGTCCCCACGATCAAAACACACGCTTTGGGGTTTGCATCCAACACCTTCACAAGCAATTTTTGAAACGCCACAGTCAGTTCTTGCTCTATTCGCGAACCAACAACCACAAATAAAAACGTATCTTTCTCAACTCTCAAAACATCTCTGTTTATCGTGTGCCTATTCTCATCAATCGTCATAAGATCAAATTCTTGTTTGATCATAACAGGTGGCTTTTTCTTAAGACGCTTCCAGTCAATCTGAGTGTCAGGAACTTCTTCTGATCGATAATATTGTACACCTGCCAATGATAGCGCAATGCTCTGTGTGGTTGGCCAACACAAAGAAGGAATGAAACCCGCACACATATCCGCAATGCAATTCATATCCCCAACACTAAGGATAAGGTCAGGTTTGAAGCTCTCCACATGTTCAAGGCAGTCCTTGATTTTCTGACTGCTCATGCCCTGCTCTGGTGCTGCATAAATATCTAACTCAGCGCCCATATAGCTCACATTATGCGCGCCAACAGTAATAGCAGGCGTTCCAATAAAGCCCTCATGATAAGATGATAATGCCGCGCCGGGTAATTCATTCACATTGAAGATCTCAACATGCTCCACACCGCTCAGCTTTGCCAGACGCGCAAATTCCATCATACACATGGTTGGAGAATGAGGTGGTTTTAAAAATTGCCCCCCCATAATCATCAGCCGGTTGGGCGTATCATCAATGACGTCCAAAGACGGCAATTCTGTTTTTTTGACTATCTGATCAACAAATTTCAAATATTTAGGTGCCAGCTTTTTATAAATAGCCTTCTCCAGCTGTTTTTCCGGCATCTGGGCACCCAGAGTGAATAAATCCCGCCTGATCGACCACAAAGCAGCGTGAAAAACAGGAATATCTTCACTAAAAAGATGAAGCATTTCAATGCAGGCAATTAGATAATCAATATTGCCATTCACATGAAAACTCTTGGATAAAAAGGCCAACGCTTGATCTGCAGACCATTTTTTCAGAGCCTGTTCCATTAAGGCGGTAGATGATTGCGTCGCCATTTTCGAAAGCCTTTATCAGATTTGATCAATTCCGTTTACCAATTATTGTTAGACATAGTTGAGTCCCGTAAGTCATTCGTTAAGAGACATTCAACTTGCAAAACAGCGCCAATATATCGCTCGCCATAATAACTGCGACTTTTAACCGAGGCGGTCGGTCACATGCGCAGATTTTTAAAAACTGGACAGATATCCAAAACGCAGCCCAATCCAACGACATAACTGCCACACTCTGCATTGTTGATGATGGCTCAACGGATGACACATATGCCCAACTCATCGCCCAATTTGGTGATCAGGCTAATATTGAAATTCTTCAGCATAAAACCAATCAAGGTCCGGGCCTTGCGCGTCAAACCGGCTTAAAGCAAACCTCCTCAAAATGGGTCTGGTTTCTCGATGATGATGATGATTTAGATGAAACAGCGCTCACTTCATTATTTGAGGCAATGCTTCATTGCGACGACGAAACAGACCTCATCGCGCATTCCCTGCAAAAAGACTATTCGCGGTTAAAACCATCACGACTTGGCAAACACCTTGCGCGCAATATCTATTGGTGCCGCGAGAAACAGGAAGTGTTCAACTTCATTTATGCGCGCGACCTTCTTGCCCAAAATGAAATCACATTCTCCAGCGGTGTTCATGAAGATATTCGCTATGTCGCTGAAGCTTGCAGCGTCGCCCAATCTGTAAAATGGGTCGATGCGAAAATCGTCCTCAAAAACACATCCGAAGATTCTATCACGCTTGGCCTCAGCAATCGGCGCATCGCTGGCTATTTACAAGCCTATGAAGAAATTGATGCCTCTCCCCTGATCAACAATCCAGATAATCTGCTCATCCAATATATCGGGTTGGTCCTGTATCTCATCTCTAAAGAAACCGCATCAGATAAAGCAATCGGCTATCTTCAATATTTACAGGCGCAATTACAAGCCACAGACAGGTTAGAGCAAGCCTCCCAAATTGCTGCCACGTATTCAGAGAAAAACACCAATTTTGAATATGCGACCCATATTTTCTTTGCCCACATCGCGAATTTGGAAAGTGATACACTAGCAGCCATCAAAGCTGTATTTGACACCCACATCACATGTCAGGATCTACAATCATCATTATTCCTTGGCCCAGATGAAATCAGAGCGTGCTGCAAACGTTTCTTTGTCGATGGCAAACAAAAAGGCGATGTTGTTCTCCTCAAAGCTGCACCAGACATCACATATAATGATATTCAAAACGCCAAAAGCGATCTGGTCACCCGCATGAATAACGCCACAGCTCCCGAGTGTAGCGGATGTCCCTATATTGATCGCCGCGCGCCCAAGCCAGACACAATCAGCTATATTTCCCTAGAGAATTTTTCATACTGCAATATGCGCTGTACATATTGCTCGCCCACCTATTATGGCGGACAGGAAGCCAGCTATTCCACGCCAAACATTTTGGCGAACCTGCTAGAGCAATCAGACAATTTATCAAGCAATTGTCATGTCGTTTGGGGCGGTGGTGAACCAACTCTCAGTCCAAATTTCAAACCCGTAAATGCGCTTTTATCTGCCAATGAAAATGTCGGGAAAATTCGCGTCCTATCCAACAGTTTGAAGTATTCAAAATCTCTGGTCGAATATCTCGAACATGATAAATTTCATCTCGTCACCAGCATAGATGCCGGCACGCAAGACATGTTCGCGCAAATACGTGGGCGCGGAAAAATGCAATCCGTTTTGGAAAATCTGCAAAAATACAAAACCGCCCTATCCAATAAAAATCGGCTGACAATCAAATATATCCTCACACCCGAAAATTTGGGAACAGAAGAACTACAAGCCTATGTCGATCAACTCAAACAATCTGAGCTCACCGATTGCCTTTTCCAGATCAGTTGTGATTTTCGATTAACTGCCGGTGATGAGCGTCTGCTTAACGCAATGTATGAACTATCCACGCGCTTATTTATAGCTGGCGCTAAATATGTATTTTTTGACGATCATATCCGCGACCGTTGCACAATGGATACCCAAAAGCTCGACACTGTCTTGCAACATATTGCACATTTAAATGCAAAAACATCCCACCTCATCACACACAAACACGATAGCAAGATCGTGCTTTGGGGCTTGGGCCGACAGTCAGAATGGATGCTAGAAAACTCGACCGCAGGCCAACAAGGCATTATCGCCGGCGTCGCCCGAAATGCGGATGATTGGGACGCCATATGCCAGCAGCATGGCAAACAATTGCCTATTCTCCCTGCTGGTGTTCAGTCCATGTATGAGATTGTTGAAAACATAAAATCAGCAAAGCTGGACCAACACATAATACGCGCCGTACTCGCTTAATAAATCTGCTTTATGCGCGTGCAACGGCCTGTTGCAATGTCTCGATCAAGCCGCCAATTGTGCGAAATTTATCCTGCATAAAATCCTCTTCTTCAAGCTCGATATCAAGCGCCGTTTCAAGCTCGGTGACGAGATTCATCAATCCTAATGAATCAACCAATCCTGCTTCAATATAGTCCAGATTAGCGCGCTCTTCTGCGGATTTAGGCAATGGCCCTCGCTCTCTAAGGATTGCCAACACTGTCTCTTCAACATTGATATTCATTGTTTTTTTACCTTCACCCAGCGGCCATGCTTGGCTGATTGCGTCATCGCATCCAGCAATTTCAAGCCTTCAAGAGACAAATCAACACCAAAAACTTCATTCGTCATACAAGATGCCCCCGTCTCTTTATAGGATAAAATGTCGTGATGAATATCCGCATATAGGTTTGCAAATGCTTCAACATATCCCGCAGGATGTCCCGGTTTAAACCGCGAATAACGAATAGAATTACACGCATGAGATTCAATGGCCCGATCATGAATTTCTCTGCGGCCATCTGCATATGAAATTTGCAAATGTTCAGGGTCAGCTTGCAGCCATTCCATACTGGCTTGATCGCCATACACCCTGATTTTCAAACCATTGCGATGACCCAAAGCAGATTTAGAATACCAGATATTTGCAGTCAGCTCATCCTCATATTTCACAATCGCATTGAGATCATCAATGATGTTTTCAAAACTACCAAGATTGCTCACATTTGCGACCACTTCCTCTGGTTTTAAGCGCGTCAGATAATGAATCAACTGATGCACATGCACACCAAGATCAAGATGAAGTGTTGGTATCTCACCATCTTTCAAACGCCATTCTTGCGGCACCATTGGTTGACCAGATTTATTGGTACGCAGGAACCCTTCTTGTGGCATTTCTATTTGAATTTGTTGAACTTTTCCCAGCTTTCCTTCGCCTATAATTTCCCGCATTTCACGCACAATCGGATAGCCAGAATAATTATAAGTCACCGCCAAAAAGCCACTTGTCTGGCGCACAATGTCGGCAATTTTTTGCGCTTTCGCCACACTATCCGTCAGCGCTTTTTCACAAATCACACGATAGCCTTGTTCTAAGGCAGATATCACAATTTCATCATGGTTTGGCGTTGGTGTCAGAACAAGAATTGCATCCAGTTTAGTCTGCTCCTGCGCCAACAGGCTTTGCCAATCAGGATAAGTTCGGTCCGTTTCAACACCATAAATTTGAGCAGACTTCTGATTTGTTTCCGCATTTCGGCTAAAACAGCCCGCAACTAAATCATAAAGCCCATCTGAACGAATAGCCGAGAAATGTGCATACCCAACTGCTGAATTTATGGAGCCGCCAATAAATCCAATTTTAAGCGGAGGCATTTTAGAGCTTTCAATCATGCTTTCGGCGTCCAATCCTTGCTACCATATTTTGCTTCAAGCTCTCGGCGCATCAATTTTCCCATATTATTTGTTGGCAAAGCATCAATAAAAACAATCCGTTGTGGACATTGAAAATCTGCCAAATGTTGAGAACTCACGCGCCGCACGGCTCTCGCCGTCACGTCAACTTCGGGTAATTGTGCATCTTTCACAATCGCAATTGCGGGCACTTCACCCAAGCTGTCATTTTCCATACTGAAAGCTGCACATGCAAACACGCCCGGTATTTGGGAAATAACGTTTTCAATATCACTGGGATAAACATTCATCCCGCCAACAATGATCACATCTTTTGCACGGCCGCAAAAATACAAAGCCCCGCGCTCATCCATCCGGCCAAGATCACCCGTTTTGAAAAAACCATCTTGCATAGATTGCGCGGTCTTTTCCGGTAATTTGTAATATCCTCCAAATAGCATGGGTGTGCGGCAAGCTATTTCCCCCACCTCTCCAATTTGGCAGATGTCTCCATCTTCTGATAAAATCTCTATGTCTACACCTGGTGCAGCAAACCCGACCGATCCTAAATCCTCTTGTTCAAGACTTAATTTTAAGGACGTCGCAATCGCAATTTCCGACGCGCCATAACATTCATGAAACTCACAAGAAAACACATTCAGAGCACGCTGCTTATCTTCCAGTTTTAGCGCAGCAGAAGACGACACCATCATGCGCAAGCTAGATGTATCTGACCTATCTTCCAGCGTTAATTTTTCCAAAAATTGCGTAATCGCCACAATTTGAGAGGACACAATGATTGTAAAACTCACACCATGCTGATCAATCATATCAAGCCAGTTTTGCACGCTGTATTTTGGCATGATCACGGAAGTGCCGCTATTTAACAAAGGCGTTAAAACCAGCCTCTGAGCGAGTGAATGATACATAGGCGTTGCCGCTAAAATGATATCATTGCCATCCACATCATAAAGATCAGTTAGCGCCTTTGCCCGCGCAATTTTTGAACCTTGCGTCAAAATGATAGGTTTGGGATCACCAGTCGATCCAGATGTCATGGTCAGAATATATGCTAAACTCTCCTCCCCATCGGATATGGGGGAGAAATCACTTTCCTGAAAATCAATATCGCACCCTAGATAATGTGAACCAGCATCATCTATTTCCGGCTTATCCAGCCTGATCCAATTATCGATATTTTCATCAACACCGTCATGCTTTCGAAGCGCATCAATTATCTGGGTGTTTGCAATTACATGTCGTGCTTCAATGGAATTAATCGCCTTGCTCATCGCTTCAACCGACAAGCTTGGGCTGATCGGCGCTAGAATTGCCCCCAAATCCGCGATTGCAACCAATATCGCGACAAACTCGATAGAGTTTGAGGACACAAGCAACACTTTCTCGCCACGCACGACACCTCGAATACGCAGGAAATGCGCAAAACCTCGACACAAAACTAACAATTCTTTGTAAGTAAGTGTGTCATCCCCGCATATCACAGCGAGTTTTTCAGGCTGGCTTTCTGCTGCTGAATAGATATTTGCCGCGATGCCACCAGCCACAATATTCATTCCTCAAGCTTTGCAAATTTAAGAAATGATCGTGATTTCAGACGATGCAATTCTCCGCTTGCAGACAACACAACACCATCATCAGCAATGGATCTTTGCACCAGTGTATTAGCTCCCACAAACACTCGCTCCCCCATTTCCACGCCATGCGCGATACAGGAATTCATGCTCAAAACACTCAAACGACCAATGCTCGCCCCGCCGCCAATTGATACTCCACCATTAATCCAAACAGCTTCCCTAATCTGGCAATCATGGCCGATATTGACTTGGCTGGTGATGAATGCGTGCGGCCCAATCTGCGAGCCTGGATGAATGGATACCTGATCCAAAATAATCGCTGTTTCATCAATAAAAACATCATCATGACGCACAAGACTTTGGTCACAATATCCAGTAATTTCAAAGCCTTGATCTTGCAATTGTTTGATACGCTCAAGCTTTAAAGCGTTCATATTCCGATAGCCTACAGTCATGATAACTTTGCAGGCATTTGGCGCGACAAAATCTCTAATTTGGCTAAATGGATAAAGCGGTAGATTGTTAAATTGCGTTTGTCCGTTTTGAATGACCACATCATCAACCGTATAGCCAATAATGTTGTGCGTTCGCCGAACATATGACGCAATCACCCTCGCCATAGCGCCGATGCCATATATCAATATGGATGTGGTCACTACTCTCTCCTGAACAACCAAATATCTAGCAAGTATAGGTGATTCTTCAGAAGTTGGTTGTTCTTATGAAATCAAGGCAGTTTCATGCCCTAGAAGAAACCTATCCCATTGTTTTAATTAAAGAATGATAATGCCAACCCAGAAGACTGGTTTGCTATTGATAGAGCCTGCACACCTAATTGTTGCTTTGTTTGCAAGGATTGCAGTTTCGCAGATTCTTTTGCAAGGTCAGCGTCAACCAGATTTCCGATCCCATCAGTTAAAGAATCAGTCAACTTATTTACAAAAACGGAATGTAAATCCAACGCCTTAGCTGCGGTTCCGATCTTAGCAGCAATTCGGTTCGTACCATTAATCGCCCTTCCCAACTGACCTATTGCATCAGCCGCTTTTGTGACCGTTTCTATGTCGGGAATGAGACTAAGATCCCATTGATCAGCTGTAGCAACAACAACTTCGGCATTCACACTGATTGTATTGGAGCCATCAGCATTGGCTAAAACAGAAAACCCCGCAGAGGAAGTCAAAAGGTTTACATCATTGAATGAAGCCTCCTCTCCGATTGCAAACAACTGTTTTCTAAGTGCTAAATA